>JBEKWQ010000070.1:0-7822 GCA_049512875.1 Acidimicrobiales bacterium | reverse complement strand
ACTGAGTGAGAAGTAGCCGACCGCGCCCCCGTAGGGGCCGCGGTGCACCGGCTCGAACTCGTCGATGAGTTCCATGGCTCGCACCTTGGGCGCGCCCGTGAGTGTGCCCGCGGGAAAGAGGGCGTTAAAGGCGTCAAAGGCATCGAGGCCTGGCTCGAGTTCGCCGCTCACCTGAGAGACGAGGTGCATGAGGTGCGAGAAACGCTCCACGTGCGCCAGACGCTCCACGCGCACCGTGCCCGGGATGGCCACACGTCCCACGTCGTTGCGACCGAGGTCGACGAGCATCACGTGTTCAGCAATCTCCTTTTCGTCGCTGAGGATCTCGGCCTCGAGCGCGCGATCCTCGTCCTCGGTGGCGCCACGTTGACGGGTACCCGCGATGGGACGGGTACTCACGACGCGCTCGTGCACGCGCACCAGCATCTCGGGTGACGCGCCCACGATCTGGTGATCGCCGCCGTCGAGCAGGTACATGTAGGGCGAGGGGTTGAGTGCGCGAAGTACTCGATAGAGCGTGAGCGGGTTGACCGTGGTGGCGCGGCGGAATTGCTGGCTCGGCACGACCTGGAAGACGTCACCACTGTGGATGAACTCCTTGGCGCGTTCAACCGTGGCGCCGTAGGACTCTTTGGTGAAGTTCGAGAGCCGCGCCGCGATGGGTCGGATCTCGATCTGGTGGCGCAGGCTGGGCGCGGTCGCCACGAGGCGCTCGGTGTCGGGATCGCGCGTCGGCGCTGGTGAGACTAGGACGTCGATGATCTCGTCGAGTTGTTTGATCGCGTCGTGAAAGACCCCAACCGGATCGACGCCGTCTTGGACGACGGCGTTGACGACCACGGTGGTCGAATGGCGAAGGTGGTCACAAATGAGTGTCGCGCCGGGAAATGAGAAGTCCACGTCGGGCCACATGTCCGCGACCGGCTCCTTGGGCAGGCGTTCGAGACGTCGCACGTAGTCGTAGGCCACGTACCCGACCGCACCGCCGAAGAAGTCGGGAAGTTCTCCGGGTAAGTACGTGCGGTAGCGCCCCAAGAGGGTGCGAATCGTCTCGAGTGGACCTTGGAGGGCGTCCACGTCCGCCCCTTCGACGTTCGTGAGCCCGCCGTTCGCGCGAACGCGCCACGCGCGGTCGAGTCCGATGAATGAGTAGCGACCAGTCTCTTCGGCGAGCGCCGCACTCTCGAGCAGGAAGATCGCCCGTCCACCACTGAATCGCTCGTAGAGCGAGACCGGCGTCTCGCGGTCGAGTTGCAAGGTCTCGTGTAGGGGAATGACGTTGTAGCCGTCATTCACACGAGAAAGGAAGTCCTTCAGTTCTCGACTCTCCATAGTCACAAGGTTAGTGAGGAAGTGAAGGCCTCTCGTAGTATGAGGTGATGCAGTCCTGCCCCTCGATCCTCGTGGTCGACAATTACGACTCGTTCGTCTACAACCTCGTCCAGTACCTCGGTGAACTCGGTGCGACGGCGAGGGTCGTGCGTAACGATCAATTTGACGTGGCGGATCTCGCGGGCGGGCACTACGACGGCGTGCTCGTCTCGCCGGGTCCCGGCCATCCCCGTGACGCGGGCAACTGCGTCGAGGTCATTCGCTACTGCGCCGAGCACGCGATTCCCATGCTCGGGGTTTGTCTTGGACATCAGGCCCTCGCCGAGGCCTTCGGGGCCGAGGTGGTCGCGGCACCCGAGTTGGTGCACGGGCGTTCGACCCTGGTCGAGCACGAAGGACACGGCGTCTTTGCCGGCGCTGCGTCCCCTCTGGTCGCCGGCCGCTACCATTCGCTCGTCGTGAGCGAAGACACCTTGAGCGACGCCTTCGAAGTGACCGCGCGATCGGGTGGTCTCGTGATGGGGATGCGCCATCGCTCGCTGCCCCTCGAGGGTGTGCAATTTCATCCTGAGTCCGTCCTCACCCAGAACGGTTACCTTCTGCTCGCCAATTGGTTGACGGCCTGTGGTTCTCAGGAGGCACTGTCGCGCGCGAGTGCGCTCGACGCTCGCGTCGATGAGATACGCGCCGCGCTTCCAGCACCTCGTCAGGAAAAGCTCGTACCCACGCCGTAGCGCGTCTCGACAACGTCGCCGTTCACGAGTTCGACCCTGTACGCGGCTGGTCCTTCGTCGCGAGAGAACGGCGTGTCCGCGACCACTGACGTCGCCTCGAGGCCCTCGTACCAGATCCCCACGTGGTCGTCAGTGGCGTAGGCCAGGGGAGGCAGGACCTCAGCGGCCATGAGTTGGTGCAACAACGGTCGTCGTTGGGCTTCGGAGTCGTAGTGCACCCCGTTGGCGTAGGGCAAGAAGGCAAGAGCGTTGGTGACGGGCTGGAGCGTGGGTCCGAACGAATCGGTCGTGCCGCCCACGTGCCAGCAGAGACTGCCCGCCGAGACGCCCCCGAGGATGACACCGCGCGTCCAGGCTTCGCGCATCGCCTCGTCAACCCCGTGTAGTCGCCAGAGCGCCAGCAGGTTCGCCACTGAGCCGCCCCCGACCCACACGAGGTCACTCGAGCAGAGCCGCTCTTCGGGGTCGGCCGACGGTTGGGTGAACAACTTCAACTCGGTCACGTCACACCCGGCCGCGTTGAACGCCTCGTAGGACATTGCGTAGTACATCGACTGATCTCCCGTCGCGGTCAGGACCAGACAGACGCGCGGACGGACCTTGCCCGTGAGTTCAAGTGCGTCCAGGAGCATCGAGCCCAGCCGTACGGACTGTTGGACGGGACCGGCGACGTAACCACCCGAGGTGGCGAGGATTCGAGGTGTTTTCATCGACCCTGTCTAGTGGTCCCAGCGCGACGCGTCGACACCGCGCCTACTGCCTAGTATTTCCACCATCGCCGATCGAGGAGCGCCCGTGACCACCGAAAAAGAACTTGACCAACTGATCGACGACCTGGTGGACGAGTACCCACCCGACACCACGGACCCGGTCACCTTCCTCGGCGCGCAGTTCGACCGGGGGCTCGCCTGGGTCCACTTTCCGCTCGGTCAGGGGGGACTCGGCGCCACGCCCGCCGAGCAGCTCTACGTCTTGCGGCGCCTGTCCAAGCTCGGCGCGCCCACGGCCATGGGACGCAACGTCATTGGCTACGGCATGTGCGCGCCGACCATCGTCGCGCACGGCACCGACGAACAGAAGCAGCGTTTCCTGCGTCCGCTGTTCACCGGCGAAGAAATCTGGTGTCAGCTCTTTTCCGAGCCCGGCGCGGGCTCGGACGTCGCCACTCTGGCCACGCGCGCGCTGCGCGACGGGGACGAGTGGGTCCTCACCGGTCAGAAGGTCTGGACGACGTTGGCCCACCAGGCGGCCTACGGGCTGCTCATCGCGCGCACGAATCCCGACGTCGCCAAGCACCAGGGCATCACCGCGTTCCTCGTGGACATGCACGCGCCCGGCGTCGACGTGCGTCCGCTCTACCAGGCGACCGGCGAGGCCGAGTTCAACGAATGTTTCTTCAACGAGGTTCGCGTCCCCGACACGCGTCGCCTGGGCGGCGTGGGCGAGGGCTGGCACGTGTCGATCACGACCCTGATGAACGAGCGCGTCTCGATCGGCGGCACGGTGCCGCCGCGCGGCTGGGGGCTCATTGGTGAGGCCGTAAAGATATGGAAGCAGCACTGGTCGGGGCGCCGCGACGCCTACGCCCTCGCCGTGCGCTCTGAGTTGATGCAGGCCTGGGTTCGCAACGAAGTGGGTCGACTCACCAACTGGCGCGCGAGTGACCTGCGCAAGGCGGGCACGCCGGGGCCCGAGGGATCGGTCGCCAAACTGGCCTTCGCCGAGGAGAACCAGCGCACGTCAGAATTGTGCGTGAACTTGATGGGCGCCGAGGGCATGCTCTACGCCTCGAACTACCCCCAGGTGCGTCCCGTGGAGTCGGCCATGACCGGCGGGGATATGCGAAAGGCCTTCATCCGCATGCGGGCCAATTCGATCGAAGGCGGCACCAGTGAGGTGATGCGCAACATCATCGGCGAGCGCGTGCTGGGACTGCCGGGCGAACCCCGCAACGACAAGGACGTGCCCTGGAAGGACGAACCCAAGAGCTAGCGCCTACTTGGTCGCGACGTGCTCTTTGAAGAAGGCCAGCGTCTTGGAGGTCGCGTCCTTGGCGGCCGCCTCGTTGTAGACCGCGACGCGCGCGTCGCAATTAAAGCCGTGTTCGGCGTCGGCGTAGCGATGCACTTCGGTCGGAAACGAGGTCGCCGCGGCGGCCGCGCGCAGCGCTTCGACCTGTTCGACCGGAATGCCCTTGTCGAGGTCGCCGTAGAGGCCGATCCAGGCGCTCTTCAAATCGCTCGCGAGTTCGAGCAGCGACGGCAGACCGAAACGTCCCGTCTCCACGCCGCCCCCGTAAAAGCTGGCACTCGCACCCACGATGCCGAGGGTTGAGGCGTAAAAGGCGACGGTGCCACCCATGCAGTAACCCACCACCGCCGTCGCGGCCGCGGGGTAGCCCGCCGCCACGAGGAAGGCGGAAGCGGCGAGGAGGTCTTCGGTGAGTCCGTCCTTGTTGAGTTCTCCCATGGGAGCCATGGCGGCGGGGAAATCGTCGTAGTCCACCTCGGGTGATCCGCTGCGGTGAAAGAACTCGGGCGCGACGGCGTAGTAGCCCTGCGCGGCGAAACGTTCGGCGACCTCACGGATGTGGTCGTTGACCCCGAAGGCCTCTTGGACCACGATGATCGCGCGCGGCGCGCTCGGGTCACCGGCGATCTGCACCGGGGTGCCGTTGGGGAGTACGAGTTTGGTGATCATTCGAAAATCGGTCCTTGGGTCCGCGAGCGCTTGAGTTCGTAAAAGCCCGGCGTGCCCGCGACCAGGAGCACACCGTCAAAGAGTTTGCCCGCCGCCTCGCCCGTGGGTGCGGGCGTCACCACGGGGCCGAAGATCGCGACCTCGCCCACGTGGATCACGGGCGTGCCCACCTCGTAACCAACGGGATCCATGCCCGCGTGATGACTCTTGCGCAGCGCTTCATCGAACTCCTCGGCATGAGCGGCGTCGGCGAGGTCGGCTTCGAGTCCCACCTCGGCGAGCGATTCTCTGATCACTTTGTCGAGGTCCTTCTCGCCCTTGGGGTGGATGCGGGTGCCCATGGCCGAATAGAGCGGTTCGACGACGCTGTTGCCGTGTCGTTCTTCGGCGGCGATCAGCACGCGCACCGGACCCCAGGCCTTCTGCAGCAATTTGAGGTAGTCCTCGGGCAGGTCGCGTCCCTCGTTCAATACCGCGAGGCTCATGACGTGAAAGTCGACGTCGACGTCACGGACCTTGGTGACTTCGAGCATCCAACGCGAGGTCACCCAGGCCCAGGGACAGGCCGGGTCCACCCACAGGTCGACGTGTTCGGACATGACTACACCTCTTTTTTCTTCGCGTGCGCACCTATCACGGTAGCGACCGCGTTGGTCACCTTGACCGTCATGGGCAGGTCGAGCATCTCGTCGACGCCGTGAGCGTTCGAGTGGGGACCGAGCACGCCCGTCGCCAAGAATTGCACGCCCGGGTAGCGCTTGGCGAGCGAGCCGAGGAAGGGGATCGAGCCCCCTTCGCCGGTGAAACCCGGCGCGCGACCGAACGCGCCCACGGACGCCTCGTCGAGGGCCTGAGCGAGCCAGGGCTCGAGTGGCGGGGCGACCCAGCCGTCCGCGCCGTCGACGTCGACGCTGACCTGGGCGCCCGAGGGCACGTCGGTACGGAGCACTCGCTCGAGGGCCGCGCTCGCGCGCCGGGCGTCGACCGTGGGCGGTAGTCGCAACGAGAGGACGGCGCTCGTGAAGGGGCGAAGGACGTTGCCGGCGAGTTCGGGTTCGGGGATCCCGCCCATGCCCGTGACCGAGAGCGTGGGCCACCACGTGCGACGAAGTATGCGCTCGGCCGGCGACGCGCCCATGACCTGTACGCCCTCGAGCGTGGGAAGTTCGTCGGCGATGATGTCACCGAATTCCTTGGCGAGGTCCTTCGCCGCGCGTTCGTGCTCGACCGGGATCGTGGCGACGAACTCGTTCAATAAGATGTCGCCGGTCGAGGCGTCCTCGACGCGGTCGAGTAACTGGCGAAGCACTCGAAACGACGAGGGCGCCACGCCGCTCGCCGAGCCGCTGTGGACGCCTTGTTCGAGGACCGCGACGCGCACCTGGGCGATCACGACTCCACGCAGTGACGTGGTTACCCAGAGCCGGTCGTAGGTCAGCGCACCCGAGTCCAGGCAGATCAAGAGTTCTACCGGGCCGAGTTGCTCGGCCAACGCGTCGAGGTGAGACTCGAGGTCCGTGCTGCCGCTCTCCTCGCTTGCCTCGATCAGGACCACGCAACGAGCGTGGGGTACCGCGTTCGCCTCGAGTGTTTCGAGGGCGAGCAGTGCCGAGAAGGTCGAGTAGCCGTCGTCGGCGACCCCGCGCGCGTAGATCCGGTCACCTCGGCGCACGGGCGCGAAGGGCGCGAGTCCCTCGGACCAGTCACCGAGCGGCGGCTGCTTGTCGAGGTGCCCGTAGAGCAGGACGGTTCCACTCGTGGGTGCGGTCGCTTCCACGCTCACCACCAGTACCGGCGTGCGACCTTGGAGTCGATGAATCGACACGTCAAAGGACTGCAGCCTGCGCGACCTCGCCCAGGTGGCGAGGAGTTGGATCGCTTCTTCGATCTTGCCGTTGGCGGCCCACTGGGCGTCGAACATTGGCGAAAGACAGGCAATGCCCGCGTAGGACTCTAGTGTCGCCAAGGCCTCGTTCTCGAAGTCGCTCAGCGTGAGTGCGGACACGCTTGAAGGTTACTGGGCGCGCGCGAAGTGCACGGCCTGCCAGCAGTACCACGCGACCTCGCTGCGCACGCCGATGAAACGCTCGCCAAGGTCTCTGAGATCGCGCTCGCTGATCGTCTCGTCGAGTTGATGCACGACGCTCCAACCGTTGCGCACGCCGTAATCGCCGGCGGGCCAGACGTCGCGTCGGCCCAGGGCGTGCATGAGGTACATGTGGGCGGTCCAGGGTCCGATGCCCCGCACCGCGGTGACCTCGGCGAGGATATCGTCGTCGCGCATGTAGCCGTGGCGCGCGAGACGAACGCGTCCGTCATCCACGTGCTCGGCCAGGTCGATCATCGCCTCCGCCTTGGTGCGCGAGAGCCCGGCCGCTTTCAGGTTCTTCGATCCGGTGTTGAGGATGGACGCCACGTCGACCGAACCACCACACGTCGCGACGACCCGCGCGTGAATCGTGTTCGCGGCCGACGTCGCGAGGAGCTGGAAGACGATCGATCGCACAAGGTACCCGAAGCGTTCGTCGACGCGGGCCGTGCGCCGCGCCGGGGGCGGACCCGCGAGGGAGATGACCTCGCGAAAGGCGCCGTCGCGACGCGCGATCAGTCGCGCGATGTCCTGTCGGCTGGTGCTCACTCTTTGATTGTGCCAGGCGCGGGGTCGGTCGCGATGAAGACGCCTTCGGGAGCCGCGACCGCGGACTTGACCACGTCGATCAAGAGGGCGTGGATGGCGCGAACGGGCGCGGCGGGAAACCCGAAGCGACGACTCACGAGGCTCACCCGTCGTTGGGCGATGTGTTCGATGGGCACCGCGACGAAGCGTTCGCGGAGGTGAAACGAGAGCATCGTGGCGGGCAAGATGGAAGGACCGTGTCCGTCAAAGGTCATCGACGCGATCGTGCGCAGGCCGTCAAGTTCGATCACCGGTTTGAGTTCGACGCCCTGGGCGTGCGCCGAGTCGTCGATCTCGCGGCGAATCGGCGTGCCCGGGAAGGGCAGGAGCAGTTCGTAATTGGCCAACGTGGCAAAACTCACCGAGGGCAGGGCCGCGA
>JBEKWQ010000069.1:0-7938 GCA_049512875.1 Acidimicrobiales bacterium | reverse complement strand
GCGTCCATGGCCAAGGCGTACGTCTGTCGGGCCGCGGAATGGGTAACCCGAGAAGCGATGCAGATTCACGGCGGCATGGGTTACGCCGAGGAGTACGCCGTCAGCCGCTACTTCGTCGATGCTCGAGTGCTTTCGATCTTCGAGGGCGCTGACGAGACTCTTTGTCTCAAGGTCGTCGCGCGTCGGCTGCTCGACCGGGTCGACTGACCTTACGTCTCGTCGATCGTGAAGGGTGCGTGCACCGCGCCCAACTCAATACCCGCCGAATGTAGGTTCGGTCGCTCGCCCCTGGCGACTTGCGCCTTGAACGCCGCTTCTTCCCACCGTTGTTCGACTCGACCGTAACGCCAAAAGAGAAGTGCGAAACTCCAGACGGCGACGAAGATTCCCACGATGACGAAACCGGCCTTGTTGATGTTAAAACCGGCGGCGTAGGACCAAAGGCCACCTCTGAGTTTCAATTGACCCGCGAGAACCTGCATCAGTTCGAGGGTACCGATGTAGAAAGCGACGAAGACGCTGAGTCCGGTGATGGCGATGTTGTAATACACCTTTCGTACCGGCTTGGAGAATGCCCATCCGTAAGCGAAGTTCATGAAGGAACCGTCAATGGTGTCGAGCAAACTCATACCAGCCGCGAACAGCAACGGCAACGACAGGATGGCCCAGAACGGAAGGCCCGCGGCGACAGATGTACCCGCGAGTACCAGGAACGCCACCTCGGTGGCGGTATCAAAACCAAGGCCGAAGAGGACACCGATCGGGTACATCTTCCACGGGCTGTCGACCGAGCGAGCGAGCGGACCGAAGAATCGCATCATGAAACCGCGTGCGTTGAGGTGCTTTTCCAGTTCGGAGTCATCGAATCGGCCCTCGCGCATCTGGACGAAGAGACGAAGGATGCCAAAGAGAATTATTGCGTTCAACGTGGCAATGATGTACAGGAATCCACCAGACACGATCGTCCCGATAAGTCCGCCGTAGTGATGTAATCCGGATTTCGAATTGGCGACCTGCGACCCCAGGGCGCGTGCACCAAGACCGAGGAGTACCGTCAACGCAAAAACGACGGTCGAGTGACCGAGGGAGAAGAAGAATCCGACGGACATCGGACGCTTGCCCTCGGACATGAATTTCCGAGTCGTGTTATCGATGGCGGCGATGTGATCGGCGTCGAAGGCGTGGCGCATTCCTAACGTGTAGGCGAGCACTCCGGTACCAATGCCGAGCATCTTTCCGCTGCCGATGCCATATCGTTCGCTCGAGGCGATGATGAGCAGCGTGAAACCGACCACGTGTAGCAAGACAATGAACCCAAACATGCTGTAGAGCTTTCGCCACTCGCTCAGCGTGAAGGACGAGCGAACCCGATGACGCAGTTTCTCTTGGGGACGAACCAACGTGGTCATAGTCGCCACCTTACTGGGAGAGGTTCCCAATAAGACACCTGAGTCGGAACTATTTCTCGGAGCGCTTCATCCCAGAACGTTCTCCGCGAGCGACGAACGAGTTCGCAATCTTTGCCGACGCTTCGTCGATCATCTCGTCACCGAACATTAACGCTCCCGTGTGCTGATGTTCGGTTGCGTCACGGTACGCGTCGAGAATGTCGTAGGACTTGTCGAACAATTCCTGACTTGGTGAATAAACTTCATTAAGAATTAAAGCCTGGTCGGGAGTCAACGCCCATTTGCCGTCAAAACCGTACGAGAACGAAATCGTGGCGGCAAAACGCAGCGCTTCGAGGTCGCGCACCTTGAGGAACGGTCCGTCGATGACGTGCAAACCGTTCGCCCGACCAGCCATGAGGATCTTCGCGAACACGTAGCTGAAGGGGTTTGACGGGCCGTCGTGGATACTCTCATCGATCGTCGTCACTGGCATGCCGATCGACGCGGCGAAGTCCGCCGGCCCGAAGACGATGGTCTCGAGGCGCGACGAAGCGGCACAGATCTCCTCGACGTTGATCAGTCCCTCGGCGGTCTCGATCTGTGCTTCGATGCCGACGTGACCGGCCGGTAACCCCGCGTTCTTCTCCACTTGGCTGAGCAGTAGATCCATCGCCACGACGTCCGAGGCCCGTCGGACCTTGGGCATCATGATCTCATCCAGGCGAGTTCCCGACTTTCCTACGACCTCGATAACGTCCTCGTAGGTCCAAGGAGTATCCCAGGCGTTCACCCGTACGCACAGCACCCGGTCACCCCAGTCGAGGCTCTGAACGGCGTTGACGACCTTGGCTCGGGCGGCGACCTTTTCGTTGGGCGCGACCGAATCCTCGAGGTCGAGAAAACTCATGTCGGCCGTGGACGTAGGGGCCTTGGCGAGGAATCGATCCGACGATCCCGGGGTGGATAAGCACGAGCGGCGAGGCAGGGAGCGAGAACGTTCAGACATGCGTTTGAGCCTATTCTCGAGAGGCGTCGGTCCAAGAAACTTCGGTGTACGAAGACGAATCCTCGAAGGTGCGTCGGTTCCGCACCCTCGATTAAATCGCTTTAATCAGGGAATTCAGAACTTCTTATGTCGCAGGGGACTCGCCGTGCGGCTCCGAGCCGGTAGCCTTCACTACGTGACAAACGTCGAGCGCATCGCGCGCTTTTCGACGCTACGGCCAACCCGGGGACTTCGGCGGTTCCGGTGGATCAAGTCCGCTTTGGCTGTCGTCGCAGTGTGCTCCAGCACTGTGGCTGTCTTGCCACGTCCTGCGGGTGCCTCGGGGATCAGCAGTGACCGGGTCAAAGCCAACGAGCTGTACAACCAGATCCAGAGCACCAACGCCAAAGTCGAACTGCTCGGTCAGCGCTACGACGAAGCCCAGATCAAACTCGACAAGTTCAACAACCAGATCTCCCACACCAAAGAGACCGTCGCGGCCATCAAGAACAAAGTTTCCAACGGCACGACTCAGCTGCGCGATGACGCGATCTTCGCCTACGTCACCAATGGCGCCGCGGCGAGCAACAACCCGCTGTTCTCGTCGAACGCTTCGAACATCGGTGCCACCGACGTATACAACAAGATCGCCGAGGGCAACGTCAGTGCCACCATCGCGAGCCTGAAGAACTACCGAATCGAGCTGACCCAGGAACGAAGCATCCTGAACTCCGAAGACGCTCAGGCGCGCGCCGCCACTCAAGTCGCCGCGGCAGCCTTTCACAGCGCCAAGGTGCTCCAGGCGTCCCTGCAGTCCACCCTTAACCAGGTCAAGGGTCAGATCGCGGTCTACGTGGCTGACGCCGCCGCCGCGGCGGCGGCCAAGTCCGACGGAGCCCTCAAGCACGCCAGGCACAACGTCGGCTTTCCCGCTCCCCCACCCGACTCGCGCGCCAACGTCGCCATCCGAGCCGCCCTGTCGTATCTCGGTACCTGGTACTGCTGGGGCGGTGCCTCACGAAACTGCGTCGACTGCTCCGGACTGATCATGCTCGCCTACCGAGCCGCCGGCATCGACTTTCCCCACTACTCGGGGGCGCAGTATGAGGACACCGAGCGGGTTCCCCTCTATGACATCGAGCCGGGCGACCTCTTGTTCTATGGCTACGACGGCGACCAACACGTGGCGATGTACGTGGGTCACGGCGACATGATCGAAGCCGAGATGACTGGCACGCGCGTGCACATCACGCCCATACGACTCGGATACGGCTTCGTTGGTCTTGGTCGCCCCCGGGCCTAGGCGTGTCGGGCGTTCCCACATCGTTTCACCTCGGTCCACTCGTCTTTCACACCTACGGGTTCGGCCTCGCGATCGCGGCCTACGTCTGCTACCTCTATTCGCGTCGACGGCTCGCACGCGCGGGCTTTGATCTGGCGCCCTTCTTCGGGTACGCGGCGGCCCTGGTCGTGAGTGGTCTCGTAGGCGCCCGTCTCGCCAACGTGGCGACGAACTGGTCCTACTATTCGGGCCACCCGGGTCGCTGGATCGCCGTCTGGCAGGGCGGGCTGGCGAGTTTCGGCGGCCTCGCCCTCGCTCTTCCCGTCGCTCTCGTTCTCCAGCGACGTTGGTGGCCCGGAAGTTCCTTCGCCCGTTTCGCCGACGCCATGGTCCCGGCGCTCGTGGCTGGTTGGGCCCTCGGGCGGGTGCTCGGACCCCAATTCATGGTCAACGGTGGTGGTCATCTCACGCACCAGTGGTTCGGCATCCACTACGCCGACCAGGTCGGCAAGCGCGTGCCGGTGCCACTCCTACAAGGTGCGGAAGACGGGCTCTTGTGGGGCCTACTCCTGTTCATCGAACGACGCTGGACGACCAGGTCCGCGGGGGCCTTGAGTGCGATCGCGATGATCATTTGGGGGCTCGTACGCGCCTACGACGAACACTGGCTGCTCGGCCAAGAGTCGCACAGTGGGTCGGTCGGCGTGCAGATCGCTGGCCTGGTGCTCGCCCTGGCGGGTGTCGTGATACTGGGAAGCCAACTGTTGCACCGGACTCGTCGCACCTAATGCGCTGGTTGAGCCGAGCGAGTTCCCGTTACACTCATATTGAGGACGTCTAGAACCCGCTTCCGTCACACCTGAACACTGATCAGGTTAGGAGGCAGAAGGTCATGAGAGCCGACAAAGCGTCACTCATCCTGGCGACTGAACGAAGAGCAACGCCGTCGCGTTCAACTCCCGTAAAATCGTGGCCCGGGACACCCTCTTCGTGGGCGACACCCACCACGTCGTGGAAAAGGACCCGTGAGTGCGACGTCACGTCGTCGCTCGCGCGACCACGGCGCGATACCAATCCACGAGTTGCTGTCAAGCACGTCGTCGGCTCGGCGCCAGACCAAACGATCCAACGACGAGCGTCGGGGCTCGCAAGCACCAGGGTCACCAATCACGTCGCCGCCCTCTCGAGGACCGAGGAGGGCCCGCCATGTTCATAAGAGCCGGCACAGTAATTTTCATACTCGTCGTGATCATTGTCTTCTTGGTCGTTCGCTAGCAAGGCAAGAAGTCGAACCGAGTTCGCTACGAGCGTCCCCTACGTAACGCACATCATCAACACGGCAGCGCGAGAGAATTCCCTCTCACCAAAAGAGAAAAGGCAACACTATGAGCAAAAAAACGAAAACGAAGAACCTGGCCCAAATCGCCAAGGGCAAAGTTGAGCAAGTTGAAGGAGCCGTCACCGGCGACAAAGTGCTTGAATCAAAAGGTCACGTCGACCAGTCACTTGGCCATTCGAAGCAAGCCGGCCAGCATATGAAGGACGCCTTTAAGAAATAGCTGACATTGGCGTCAGGAGTAGCAGGATTAACCAGGTCCGTCCAAAGGGTCACCCTGCCGGTGCACTTCGTCGTCGTGACCCTGGCGTCGATCGCGCCCTCGGCGAGCGGACGATTTTCCTTCTAACGCCACCGTGGCCCAGTGGGGAGCGGTGCACTCCGAGCACGCCCCAGGACTGCGTCGTCGCTGGAACCGAACTGGACTCGAGGGGTTCGAGACCTCAGCCCTCCGAGTTCTAGCGACACCTCCCCGTTTACGCGATTACCGTGATCTAGAAGAGTGCGTTCCATTCTTCGTCGTTCAAGCGACCGATCTTTTCCGCCTGATCGGGAGCGACGGACACGCTGACGCGCTCGGTCGCGACGAAGGACACGTGCGCGAGTCCGAGTCGACGCCAGGGTTGGAAGAGGACCCTCGAGGACGACGGATTGGAATAGATCCCGAGCACGAGCATCGACGTGGGCGACGCCGCGACGATCAACACAGGACGAATCTTCGAGCGCTGCTCAGGAATGAGCGGGTCGACCGCGTCAAAGGGGACGTCCGCGAGGACGACCGTTCCGACGAGAGGGTGAGCGGGGTCGAACGCCTCGAGCTCGCTCGGCGTGAAGATGAGGCGACGGCGAACGAACTCGGCGACGAGCGGCTTCGGGGCAGAGGCGGGCGCGGTAATCGAGGGTGCCTTCTCGGCTCGTTTGGCCTTCGAGGGCCGCGTAGTGCGCACTGGCGTCAGGCTCTTTTTCCGCTTTTCCTGCTCTCGACGACGCCGGCGTTGTTCACGCACCTCGTCGTCCACCTCCTTGGCCACGAGCAGACTCGTCGTCGAGGTCACCTCGGGTAACGAGGGAAGAATGAACGCCGGGCGCTCCTCGAGCAATCGACGACACTGAGGCGCGGCGGGGAACTCCTCGCCGACCGCGAAGGCAAGCACGGCGACGATCTCGTCCTCACTCGTTCCGTCCAGGCGTGCGCGATCAACCGCCTCACTCAATTGTTCAAAGGTTGGCGACTCCGCGTGCTCACCTAGTAGTTCGACGACCTTTTCGAGCGGCTCGATGGCGAGTAGTTCGAGCAGGGCACGAACCGCCGCGATCGGCGCGCTGGCCGCAAAGTGCGCGACGTCACGCTTTTGTTGTAGCGAGCGCAGCGGCATGCCCACCACCGCGCTCACCTTGGTGGCCTTGAAATTGAGCTGGTTCAACGCGCCGAGAGTGCGTTCGTCATCGATACGAAGCAGCGCCCGGCGCATCACGTCACTCGCGCTTGCAGTGGTCACGGACATCGATTCCTACTTCAAGAGGTGCTTCGCGACGACCACCCGCTGGACCTGGTTCGTCCCTTCGTAGATCTGGGTGATCTTGGCGTCGCGCATGAAACGTTCGACCGGGAACTCCTTGGTAAAGCCGTAGCCCCCGAGCAACTGGACGGCGTCGGTCGCGACGCTCATGGCGGTGTCCGAGGCGAAGGACTTCGCCGCGGCGCCCAGGTACGTCAACTGGTTCTCCGGGTCACCGGCGTCAATGGTCGCACAGGCGCGATAGACGAGCGCCCGTGCCGCCTCGGTGCGAATGGCCATGTCGGCCAACATGAAACGCAGCCCCTGCAAGTCGGCGATCGGAGCACCGAAGGCTTTTCTTCCCTTCATGTACTGACCGGCGTAGTCAATGGACGCCTGGGCGATGCCCACCGCCTGGGCGCCGATCGTCGGTCGCGACCGGTCCAACGTGTGCATGGCGATCTTAAAACCCTCGCCCTCGGCGCCGACGCGATGGCTCGCGGGCACGCGCACGTCCTTGAAGACGACCTCTCCCGTGGGTGAGGCCCGTAGACCGAGTTTGTCCTCGTGCTTGGGAAACTCCACACCCCAGCCCTTCTCGACCAGGAAACACGTGATGCCGTGACTGCGCGCCTCGGGATTCGTGCTCGCAAAGACCGTATAAGTCTCCGACACCCCGGCGTTGGTGATCCAGTACTTCGAACCGTTCAAGACGTAGTCGTCACCGTCGCGCACGGCGCGACAACGCATCGAGGCCACGTCCGATCCCGCGTCCGCCTCGGACAGGCAGTAGCTCGCTTGGATCTCGCCTGAGGCGATACGCGGCAAGTACTGGTGTTTGATCTGCTCGGAAGCGAAGTTCATGATCGGCAGCATCCCCAACTTGGAGATGAGAATGGTCACCGACGTCGAGGCACATCCTCGCGCGAGCTCCTCGGCCATGATGGCCTGGGTCACCATGTCCGCACCCGCCCCGCCGTACGCCTCGGGGACGCCGAGCGAGGGTAATTCCATCTCCACGCAGGCGTCGAAGCTGTCCTTGGGATAGCTCTGATCGCGGTCGTAGCGAGCCGCGTTGGGCGCGATTCGCTCGTCAACGAAACTGTGCATGACGTCGCGAAACGCGCGCTGTTCACTGGTCAAATCGAAACTCATACTGCTCTTTTCAATAGTGGGGACTAATGAGAGGTGTGACCCGGCACCAACTGATCGACCGTGACGGCGTCGACCAGACGCCGCTGGATGACGTAACTGTGCGCCACGCCCGAAAAAGGTGCGCACTGGGCGTGGGTGAGGAGCGGACCGTCGAGGCCAAACAGGTGCAGGGCCACCTGCACGTCGCCGGGGATTGGCCCGCGACCGACCAGACTCGCGCGCTTGGCGGCGACCAGGCCTATGGCCAACTCGACGTCGTGACGGTCGTGCTCGTTCTCGAAGGAGAACGA
>JBEKWQ010000068.1:0-8052 GCA_049512875.1 Acidimicrobiales bacterium | reverse complement strand
GCCGAGCAGGAAGTAGAGAACGAGTCCGAGTTCGATCACGAGGTTCGTCGAAGCGACCATGAAGACGAGGGAGTTGGAAAGTGAGGCCCCGCGCGCGAAGAGCGCGCGCGACATCGCGCTGGCGGCGTAGCTGCACGACGAGGACACGACCCCCAGCACGGTGGCGCGCGCCGTGCTTTGCGGCGTCGTTCTGCCCAGCGCCGATCGCAGTCCGTCGCGTGGCACCATGCTCTGGACCAGACCCGAGAGACTGAAACCCAGGACCAGGGGCCAGAAGGTGGCCCACAGCATGGCGAGACTTTCGCGTAGTCCCGCGCCAAACCAGTCGAGCGCGTGGCGCACCGTGGCTCAGGGTCTAACGCGTCGTGGGGAACCCGAGGTCAATCTGGGACTCCGACGGTTGAGGCCAGCGCGTGGTGATGACCTTGGCCCTGGTGTAGAAGGCGAATCCCTCGGGACCGTAGATATGCGCGTGACCGAAGAGTGAGTTCTTCCATCCACCAAAGGAGTACGACGACACCGGTACCGGGATCGGGACGTTGATCCCGATCATGCCAACGCTCACCTCCTTGGTGAAGCACCGCGCCGCGTTGCCGTCACGGGTGAAGATTGCCGTGCCGTTGCCGTAGGGATTGGCATTGATGAGTGCCACCGCTTCGGCGTAGTTCGCCGCGCGTGCAACCCCCAGCACGGGACCGAAGATCTCGTCGTCGTAGGACTTGGTGCCCGGTCGTACGCCGTCGAGCAGACAGGGCCCGACGAAAAATCCTGGTGCGCTGGCGAGTGCCGTGCCGTCGCGCACGACCTGGATGCCGTCGGCGGGCGCGGTCTTGACGTAATTCACGATGCGGTCGCGGTGTTCCTTGGTGATCACCGGTCCGAAGTCGCTTCCCGGACTGCTCCCGGGGCCGACTGACAGTTTGTCCATTCGGTCGGTGATCTTGGAGATCAATTCCTCGGCGATGTCGCCGACGGCCACAACGACGCTGATCGCCATGCACCGCTCACCGGCGGCTCCGAAGCCGGCGTTCACCGCGGCGTCGGCGGCGACGTCGAGGTCGGCGTCGGGCAGCACGACCATATGGTTCTTCGCCCCGCCCAGCGCCTGCACGCGCTTGTTGAGGGCGGTGCCCGTCTCGTAGACGTGGCGGGCCACGGGCGTCGAGCCCACGAAGCTGATGGCGTCGATGCCCGGGTGCACGAGCAACTGGTTGACGGTGCTGGCGTTGCCCTGGATGACGCTAAAGACACCCCGGGGCAGTCCCGCCTCGAGAAGCAGCTCGCCCAGACGAACCGAAACCGAGGGGTCGCGTTCGGAGGGTTTGAGGATGACCGCGTTACCGGTCGCCAGGGCGTTCGCGCTCATCCAGAGCGGAACCATGGCGGGGAAGTTAAAGGGCGTGATGGCGGCCACGACCCCGACGGGTTCGCGAAGCGAGTGGACGTCCACGCCGTCGGCCACTTGACTCGAGAATCCGCCCTTCAGGTGTTCGGTGAGTCCGCACGCGAACTCGACGTTCTCGAGACCCCGGGCGAGTTCGCCGTGCGCGTCGGGCAGCGTCTTGCCGTGCTCGTTGGTGATCAGCTGGGCCAACTCGTCGGCGTGTTCGACGAGCAGTTGGCGAAACGTGAACAAGATGTTCGTGCGCGAGGACAGCGAAGAGTCGCGCCAGGTGGTCGCGGCCTCGCGCGCGCTCGCGACAACGTCGTCGACGAAATCCGCGTCGGGCACGGGCACCGTCGCGCTCACCTCGCCGGTGGCGGGGTTGTACACCGGTAACGTACCCTCAGCGCTCACCCGCTCGCCGTTTACGAAATGGGGAATGGTGGTCATGGTCACTACCTTTCTACGAGCCAAATCTACTGGTGAAGTGTCGGCTTCCCGTTAGGGTTGGTTCGTGACCAGTACCGAGACCGGCCGCGCGTTGCGTGACGCCGCCGCCGTCGAACCGGCGGGCCCCGGGCGCTGGCAAGCGGAACTCTCAGCGCTCTATACGGTCATGGGTCGACCCAACGGCGGTCATTTGCAATGCGTCATGACCAACGCTGCCCTGGCGGCGGGATCAGAAGCTGGCGCCAAGCACGTGCACGCGACGTCGATCACGACGAACTTCGTGCACGCCGCCGACCTTGGTCCCGCGCAGGTTCACGTCGACGTGCGACGTGTCGGGCGCGACGTCTCATTCGTGCACGCGACCCTGTGCCAAGGAGACGACGTCACGAGCGAATCCTTGGTGACCTTGGGTCTCCTAGGCGAGGATTCGCCCGCGCGATACATCGACGCCACACCCTTTGACGTGGCGCCACTCGAGGAGTGTCACGCGATCCCCGAGGGCGCTGGTGCGACCTTCATGCAGATGTTGGACCTACGGCTCGATCCCGCCTGCGTGGGATGGTGGTTTGGTGAGCGGTCCGAGCGCGCCGAGGTGAAGGGCTGGATGGGCCTCAATGACGGGCAGGCCCGTTGGGACGCGTGGAGCGTGCTCTTCGCGTGCGACGCCATGCCCCCGGCGACCATGGCGGTCGGTTCGTCGGGGTGGGTACCCACGCTACAACTGACGTCCTACGTGCGTAGGATTCCGCGAGGCGAATGGCTGCGCGTACGTCAATGGTGCGTCGTCATCGCCGACGGATCCGTCGACGAGCGCTGTGAGTTGTTCGACGTCAGGGGAGAACTCGTGGCGGGTTCGTCGCAACTCGCGATGGTACGTTTCCCGACCACCGAATAGATGGTCGTCGGGCCCCGCGTTCTGGAAAACGGCTCGCTGCAGATCCGCTCGCGTCTGATCATCCCCGCCGAGGAGATCGACCTGCGGGTCACGACGCCCGGCGGTCCGGGCGGTCAACACGCCAATCGTTCCCTGACGCGGGTGGTCGCGTCGTTCCACGTTCGCCAGTCCGCGGTGCTCTCAGAGGCCAGTCGCGAGCTGCTCGAGGAGCGGGCGGGTCCGGTCGTGCGCGCCAGTTCGAGTCGTTTTCGTTCCCAGGGCCAGAACAAGGCAGCGGCGCTGCTCCACCTCGCCGAGAAGATCGCCGACGCCATGACCGTGCAGGCACCACGTCGGGCAAGCAAGCCCACGCGCGCCTCAAAGATACGTCGTGTCGATGAGAAGAAGGCGCGAAGTCGGGTGAAGGAGCAACGTCGCCGCCCGAGCGAGGACTAGAACTTCTCGAGGTGCCGATCAATTGCCGAGAGCGCGGCGTGAATAAGTCCGTCGAGGGCCGGATCGGTGTCCTCGTGGGGTCCGCGAACCGGCGTAATCGAGGCGTAACCGGCCGCGAGCAAGGCACCGTCCTCGTCGGCGTCCTCGTCACTCACGTCGCCGAGCTCGGGACTGGCGGCGCCGAGTCGCAGTGGCAGTTCGCCCTCGTCGGCGAGCGGCTCACCGCCGGCCCGAGGACCAGCCGCCTTGATGATGCCCGCGGTCGACACGCGACCTCGGCGCACGCCCTTGATCTGGTGGAGAGTCAAGTTCGGCACGTTGAGGTTGAGCAGCGTGCGCGAGGGCGCACTCAAAAGTTCTTCGAGTACTTCGATCGCGAGTTCACTGGCCGCGTCGAAGTGGACGTCCTCACCCCACTGGACCGAGACCGCCAAGCCCGAGAGGCCCAGTTGCGCACCGGTGAGGATCGCCCCGACGGTGCCCGAGTGCAACAAACTACGCCCGACGTTCGCACCGGCGTTGATGCCCGAAAGGATCAGGTCGGGTTGAAAATTGAAGCTCCCGATCGCCCCCACGATGACGCACAGCGCAGGCGGTGCTTCGAGCGCGTAGGTGGGAATGGATTCGGCTCCGCTGATGACGTGGCGCTTGTACTTGACCGAAGGGTGATCAAAGACGTCGCCCACCGCTGAGGACATGCCCGAGTAGTTCTGGTACGGGGCCACGACGATCGCCTCGCGAACCTCGCCTTCGGGGCAACGCTCGATCCATTGTGCAACACTGCGGGTGAGTGCCGCGATGCCAGGAGCGAGGGCACCGTCGTCGTTCGTTATCAAAATACGCATCTGACGTAGCGTAACTGTCGTAAGTTACTGGTCAGTGACGAGAGGGAAAACCAACTAATGCTGCCTTCGGGTGAACAGATTTCCATTGCCCACGGCGACCAACGGGCGGTCATCACCGAGGTCGGGGCCACGCTGCGCTCCTACGTCAAAGGCGGCGTGGCCGTCGTCGAAGGTTTCGACAACGACGAAGTGCCCACGGGGGCTCGTGGGCAGGTGCTCTATCCCTGGCCGAATCGAATTGGCGATGGAGAATGGACGTTCTCGAAGCGGACCGCGCATCCGACCATTGATGACGTCCAGCACGCGACCGCGATCCACGGTCTCGTGCGGTGGCGGCCCTTTCGCATCGACTCGGTGAACCAGAATCGTTGCGTTCTGACATTGCTCCTTCATCCCACGCCGGACTACCCGTTCCTCTCTGAGATCAGCGTGGCCTACCATCTCGGTTCGCTGGGCCTCACGGTTACGACGACCGTCACCAACCGCGACGACGTTCAGATCCCCTTCGGCGTCGGGTTCCATCCCTACCTGGCGGTCTCGACGCCGACCATTGAAGGAGCACAAATGGAGGTGCCCGCCAAG
Source organism: Acidimicrobiales bacterium (assembly GCA_049512875.1). Lineage (GTDB taxonomy): Bacteria > Actinomycetota > Acidimicrobiia > Acidimicrobiales > RAAP-2 > RAAP-2. The sequence goes on along the minus strand of JBEKWQ010000068.1, from coordinate 3,461 downwards.
GGCTACGTCGCGGTAAACGCGAGGAAGTTGCCCACCGGCGAGATCCTTCCCCTCGCCGCCTCTCAACTGGACTTCTCGGCCATGAAGTCGATCAGCGGTCACGAACTCGACGTGACCTACACCGAACTCGTGCGCGATGATTCGGGCATGACGAGCGTCGTGGTTCTGGACGGTGCGGGTGGCGAGGTGGAGCTGAGCGTAGACCGTAACTTCCCCTACGTGCAGGTGTTCACCGGTGACACCCTGGAGAAGGGCCGGCGCCGCACCGGCATCGCCGTCGAACCAATGACGTGTCCCCCCGACGCCTTGCGCAGCGGCAAAGACGTCGTCGTGCTCGAGCCCGGTCAACATTGGGCGGGTTCGTGGCGCCTGCGCCGGCGCCGATGACGAGTCGGGTCGTCCTGGTCACCGGTTCGACGAGCGGTATCGGTGAGGCGACGGCCCTACGCTTCGCGGATCACGGCGACCGGGTGGTCTTCAATTCGGTGCGCAGCGTCGAAGCCGGTATACGTCTGGCGTCGTCCACGCCGAACGCCCACTACGTCCAGGGTGACATTGCGCGACCTGATGAGTGTGTGCGGATCATTCGTGACGTCATCGAATCGTGCGGTCGACTTGACGTGCTCGTCAACAACGCGGGGATCACGCGAAAGATCGCCCTCAAGGACCTCGAGTCGGCGAGTGTCGACGTGTGGCGCGAGATCTTCGAAGTCAACGTCTTTGGGACCTGGAACATGTGCGTGGCGGCGATGGACGAACTTCGAAAGTCCAATGGTTCGATCGTGAATGTGTCGTCGGTCGCGGGCGTGCGCCCGACGGGCTCGTCCATCCCCTACGCCGCGTCCAAGGCCGCGCTCAATCACGTGACCGCCCTGCTCGCCAAAGCGGTGGGTCCCGATGTTCGCGTGAACGCCGTGGCGCCTGGGCTCATCGACACGCCCTGGACCAAAGACTGGGACCTGGAACGTTCGTTCGTCTCGGCGGTGGCCCCGCTCCATCGAAGCGGGACGCCCGACGACGTTGCCGACGTAATCTTCGCGCTGGCCTCTTCGCCCTACGTGACCGGACAAGTCTTCGTCGTTGACGGCGGCCTTTCGACCTCGCTCTAGCGCTCGGGCGGCGGGACGAAGACTCGAACCAGCGAACACAGTACGTGCGTGGCGCCTCGTACGGCGAGTCGCTTTACCGCGCGGCTCTTTCTTACGCCGAGTAGTTCGCGCGCCCAGGGATCGAGCAGATCGAGTGCACTGAGCACGAGAAGGTGGTAGGCGGCTCTAGTGACGAAGCCCTCGACGAACCCGTCGCGCAGAAAGTCGCGGGCCGCGACGCCGTCGCCACTGAGGCGCAGCTCCGGGCGAAAGCGCAGCAGCGTCGCGTCCAAACCCGCGACGTTTACCGGAGGATCCTCCGCGCCGAGGTCGCGGGCGAGCGTGGCCATCTCGGCCACGTAGGAGTTTGCGTCTTCACGAGAGATGCGGTGTTTACCGAAACGCTCGTACCCGCGCAGGAACATGGAGGTCTCGGCTGCGTGGACCCAGGCGAGTAAGTGCGGGTCGTTCGCGTCGTAGGCCACACCGTCGTCGGCCTCGCCGCGCACCGCGACGTGCACCGCGCGAACTCGTTCGATCGAGGCGTACGCGGCCTCTTTGGTGCCGAAGGTGGTGGCTCCGATGAAGTTGGCCGTCTGTAAGAGACGCCCGAGTGGGTCATTTTGATAGTGCGAATGCTGCGCCACTCCTTCCATTGCGTAGGGGTGGAGCATTTGCAAGAAAAGTGATCCGATTCCGCCGACGAGCATCGAAGAAAGGTCGGCGTGCACGAGCCGGGCGACGCCGTCTACGGGAAAGTAGGCAGCATCAGGGTCGACGCAGCGAGGAGGCGGATTCTGGGTGAGACCAACGGCGCCGCGGATGTTGGCGTTGGCGCGCGTGCGAATACGAGCGGGCACTTCTCGCCAATTGATCACGCTCACCGCTTCGCCCTTTCTTTCGTTCCCAGACTACGGTTTGTGCCTTTCGCCCACGACAGTGACCTGCGACACTGGAGAAGTGACTTCGACGGCACCACCGCAGGTGAGTACGACCGAAGGCGACGTGCTGACCGAGAAGGTCGTCAAGACCGAACGTCCGTGGAACGTGATCGTCTGGGACGACCCCGTCACGCCGATGTCGGTGGTCGTCGTGATCTTCAAGCGGATTTTCGGCTACTCCCACAACAAGTGCACACAGCTGATGCTGACCGTGCACCACGAAGGTCGCGCGGTCGTCTGGGCCGGTAACCGCGACCGCGCGGAATCCTATTGCGTGAAGCTGCAAGTCGCGGGTTTGCAATCCACGATCGAGAAGGTCGAGTGATGGCGGGCAATCGACTCTTCGTTCGTCGACGGGACGGCCGCGTAGAGGTACGTCTCAATGACGCGGGGCGTGTCATTGCTCGCGAGGCGTTTGGTCGAGTGGTCGCCGCCGAGCGAGACCCCGCTCACGAGTGGCACGCGGGACTCAATTCACCAATCGATCCGAGTGAAGACAGTGATAGTCCGGTCGCGGCGCTTAACCGACAGCGCGAGATTGCCACGAACGCCGAACTCGCATATATGACACTGAACGAGCAGTTTCTCAATGACGCCGAGGCGTGGGCGTGGCTCAGCACGTTGCAGATTGCCCTGCGTTCAACCGCGGTCGCCAACGGACTACTCAGCGAGGAGAAGTTGGCGGCGTGTGAACCCGAATTGATGAACTTCATCCGCACCATCCAGCAGTTCCTCTTCGGCTTAGCTGAGTGCCTCTAGAGCGACCACGTGATCACCATTCATTGAGATATTTGGGCTGGCGTACAGCTGCTCCTCCATGATTTCGTATTGAATCTTCGCGACGACGGCGTCGCTGGGGCTAGGTGGTTGGGCGCTGAGCAAAGCGCTCCAACGCGTCTCCGCTAAGCCGGTAGACGGTCCAATCGCCCATCGCCACGGCGCCAATCGACTCATAGAAACCAATCGACGAACTGTTCCAGTCGAGAACCCACCACTGGAATCGGGCGTAGCCCCTTTCCACGCAGAGCCGCGCGAGTTCAATCATGAGCGCCGTTCCGAGTCCTTGACCTCGATGACTCTCCTTCACGTAGAGGTCTTCGAGGTAGAGACCCGGTGCTCCTTGAAACGTCGAGTAGTTGAGAAACCATAGAGCGAACCCCACGACCTCGCCGTCAACCTGGACGAGATGGCACGAGACGTGCGAGTTTGGCCCGAAGAGTGCGTGCTCGATGTCGCTCTCGGTCGCCACGGCTTCGTGTTCCAGGTGTTCGTAACGAGCGAGTTCTTGAATCATCGTGGTGATCGCGGGAGCGTCTCTTGGAGTGGCGCGACGTACGTGCAGTTTGTCGAAGGTAGCCAACGAATCAGCCAGTCTCGAAACCTACGCGAATGACTTTGCTTGAGAACCAAGGCATGCAAACCAACAAGGTGA
>JBEKWQ010000067.1:0-8313 GCA_049512875.1 Acidimicrobiales bacterium | reverse complement strand
ACTTGCCGTACGTGGCGGGCCCGAACGAGGAGCTCGCGATCGGAACGCCGATCGATTCGACCGGGTGCGTGCCCGCGACCCGAAGCGTCCGCCAGTCTGACTTCATCGGGATGACGGGCACGCAGGTGTACCCGAACGTCATCTTGGCGACCGCGCTCGCGCACCATCCAAAGACTGCGGTGGCCTTCACCTTTAAGAGTGGCTCGTTCGCGGCGTCATTCAAATCGGGTGCGGTGCCGGCGCACGCGCAGTCGATGGCCGCGAAACTTGAGTCGGGTTGGCGCGTCACGACCTACGCCGATCTGAGGGGCGCCAGCATCCTCGATTCGAGCGACTCGTGGACCCTGCTCCTTACGGGGGTGCTACTCAGTTTGTTACTCGGGGCGCTCACCTTCGTACTGGCGACCGGTCGGCGCCGGGCCATCGCGATGGTCCACGAGAGGACTGACCAACTCCAGCACCTGGCGCTGCACGACTCTCTCACGGGACTGCCCAATCGGGCCTTGATCCTCGACCGCATCGATCGGATGCTGGCCCGGGCCCGTCGAGAGAACGTCGCGATCGCCGTACTCTTCTTGGACCTCGACAACTTCAAGGACATCAATGACACGATGGGTCACGCGGCCGGTGATCAACTCCTGGTGAAGGTCGCCGCTCGACTGGCTCAAGTGTTGCGCAAGGCCGACACGGTGGGTCGTCTCGGCGGTGACGAGTTCGTGATCCTCGCCGAGGGCGCGTCGCTCGCGCCCGGCGCCGAGGCGGTCGCCGGGCGGATCCTCGAAGTCTTGTCCACTCCCTTCGAGATCGACGCGAGCGACGTACCCATCAACGTGGCGGCCAGTATCGGCATCGCCGAGGGGCCGCGCGACGAGCCCGGCGACCTCTTACGTGACGCCGACATCGCCCTCTATCAAGCCAAGAGCGCGGGCAAGCACTGCGCAGTGGTGTTCCAGCCATCGATGCAGAAGGTCGTCGACGAGCACCGCACGCTGGCGGTGGACCTTGCGCGCAGCGTCGAACTCGACCAGTTCTTTCTGCTCTACGAGCCGATCATCAATCTGGCGACCGGTACTTTCACGGGCGTCGAAGCGTTGTGGCGATGGCGTCATCCCACGCGCGGGGTCGTGCTACCCGAGGAGTTCTTGCCCTCGCTCGAAGCGAGCGGGCTCGTCGTGGCCGTGGGTTTGTGGGCCCTGCGCGAGGCGTGTCGTCAGGGTGCGCGCTGGGAGAGCTCGGGACGTCAACTTTCGGTCTCGGTGCGGGTCACACCCCGACAACTCGCGAGGGACCGGATCGTCGACGAAGTGTCCATGGCGCTGAGCGAGAGTGGTTTTCATCCCGGGAGTTTGATTCTCGAAATTGGCGAGACCTCGTTGATGCACGACGTCGAGGCCACCATTGCTCGCCTGGAGGCACTCAAGAAGCTCGGCGTCAATCTCGCCGTCGGCGACTTCGGCACCTGGTATTCGTCTCTGGCGTACCTCCAGCGCTTTCCCATCGATATCTTGAAGATCGATCGACGTTTCGTGTCGGGCATCGCCGATACCAAGGAAGCGTCGGCCCTGGTGCACACGCTGGTCCAACTGGGTATCGCGCTGGGTCTCGAGACCATCGCCGAGGGCGTCGAGAGCCACGAGCAGCGTCGCCTGCTCATGGACGAGAAAGTCGACACGGGCCAGGGTTTCCTCTTCGCCCAGCCACTCAGCGCTTCTGAAGTGGACACGTACTTGGCCGAGAGGGATGAAGAGGGCGTGAAGTCCTGACCCGTCTCGAATGGGGTTGCTTCTCTTAGAGGCTGGTCCTTCGAGCCCCTAGTTGAGTGCGCAGTGTTCTTCGAGTCGCGGTGCGTCCACGAGCGAAGGACCGAGTACGCCCGTGAAGATTCGGCCCACCGAGGGGTCCTCATTGCCCAACGTCGTGAAGGGTGTGGCGAGGCTCTCGTCTTCGAGAGTTGTCTGGAGGAACGCCGTCGTTACCGCGACCACCAGTTTGAAGGCCGCGACGTCCTCGCCGTCGAACGGCGGCAAGTGGTGCGCCGTTAGAAGAGCCAGGAACCATTTGTTGGACTGATGGATCGTGTTATAGAGCTGTACGTCGTTGCGGATCGGGTCGCACGTGTCGACGAGGCTGTGGACCACCAGCAGATCGGGCCGACTGGCCTCGTCGGCTTTGGACTGGTAGGTGTCCAGAGCGCCCGACAGAATGAGCACGGCTCGGTAGGCAATCCCGGTGCGCAAGGCCGCGTAGTTCACCGCTTGGGGATCGAGTCCGTGGTCGTAGGCGAGCATGCTGACCGCTTCGGCGCCGTCGGAGTGGCCCGCGAGGGCGATCTCGGAGGGATTAAGGAGACCATCCAGGACCGGACAGCTCGATGACGGGCTGAGGGAATCTTGGAGGACCTCGCGCGTGACGAAAGCCAGGTCGCCGGGTTCGTTGATCACGTCGTCCTCGGTGTTGGCGCCACCTTGGGCGGCGACCTCGGCTTGGTTCTCGTCGGGAAATACCGGCGCGACGACGACGAAGCCCGCGCTCGCCCACGCGTCCAAGAGTGGGGCGTAGGTGTCGGGCGTGACGTCGTAGCCGTGGGCGAAGACGACCATCGGATACCCACCACTTTGGGCGACGGGTGCGGCGCCCGCGATCTCGGTGGATCCATTCGACACCAGGGCGGTGGGGTAGCGGATCTCAGTCACCAAGGTGCGACTCGTCGAAATGATCCGGTAGGGGGTCTTTCGGTAATTGAGGACGCCGCGCGTGGGGTCAACGAACGTGCAGCGAGTGATGCCGACCGAGAACGAGGGCGTGGGTGACGCCTGTCGGTTTGAGACGACCTGCGCGCCCAGTGGCGCGGCGACGAGCGCCGAGAGCACGGTAGCCAGCACGCAGACCGTCAGGACCCTGGCGCGCGTCGCGCGCGGCTGCTCTCTTTGGGAGCCAGGGTGCCAGGTGATGGTCATGGTGGGCGCCAGATCTCGTGTGTGCGGTCGTCGCGGCGCGTCTCGCGCGACGTCCTCGGTGAAAGCACCATCCTAGATTTCCTGGTCGTGTCGTAACTCGCCGGGCCGACCTGGTGTAGAAACGGGCCATGCGTAAAAGCCCGGGACGGCTCGCCGTCGTGCTGGTCGTACTGTACGCGCTGGCCCTCGCCGCGACGGGTACGGTCGTCGCGACCGCCGGGGCCTCGGTCCCCACGTCACCGGTCGTGCGAGTGTGGACCGAACCCGCGGCCGGTTACGGATTCCTCTACGGCGCGATCAACGGCGCCAAGTACGACGTTGACCTCTCGATGTACGAATTGTCCGACCCCGTCGTCGTTCGCGACCTGGTCGCGCGCGCGAAGGCCGGGGTGGACGTGAGCGTGCTCTTGAACGCGGACTACGAAGGGCGCAGCGAGAACGCCTCGGCGTTCGCCACGCTTCGCGCGGGGGGCGTCCACGTGCGCTGGGCACCCTCGGATCAGATCTTTCACGCGAAGTACCTCGTCGTCGACAAAGCCACCGCGTACATCGGCACCGGCAATCTCGTGCCCTACGACTACGCCTCGACGCGTGATTTTTGGGTCGCCGACGCCGACCCGCTCGACGTGGCGGCCATTGCCGCCACGTTCACGTCGGATTTCGACCAGCAGGTGCTGAGCGGCGAGGGGCCGGACGGTCTGGTCTGGAGTCCGGGTTCTGGTCCCGCATTGCTCAGCGTGATCAAGGCCGCTCGTTCGACGCTGCTCGTTGAGAACGAGGAGATGGACGTCAGTTCGATCGAACACGCCTTAGTGGCGGCGGCCACCAGGGGAGTGGACGTCGAGGTCGTCATGACCCGGGACGCGCAGTGGTCCTCGGCGCTGCGAATCCTCGCGAGTGCGGGCGTGCACGTAAGGACGCTCGACTCGTCCCAGCTCTACATCCACGCCAAGGTCATCTGCGCCGACTGCACCAGTCACGGGGGGACGGTGTTTGTGGGAAGTGAGAATTTCTCCACCTCGTCGCTCTCCTACAATCGTGAACTCGGCGTCGTGACCGGTTCGCCCCTCGCCACCTCGGCAATAGCCAGCGCAGTCCGCTCAGATTTCGCGATCGGCTCGGTGGTGGCTCCCTAGACCTGGAAGGTGAGGGCTGGTTACGTCACTCCGAGGGCCACCAGGCCTGCTCGGCGTCTTCAACGGTAATTAGCAAATCGATCTCGACTGCAAAGTTCTCAGTGGGCGACGAGGCGTATTGGTCTTGCATTCGTACGCGCCGGTCCGAGCGCGGCCTAAAAGCCTTCAGAACTCGAGCGTGATGCTGACCGGACAGTGGTCGCTTCCCATGTACTCGGCGTGGATCTGCGCGGCCTGCAGGCGCGGCGCGAGGTCGGAGGAGACGAGGAAGTAGTCAATACGCCACCCGGCGTTGTTGGCGCGCGAGTTGTTGAAGTTCGACCACCACGTGTAGAAGCCCGGACCTTGGGTGAAGACGCGAAACGAGTCAACGAAGCCGGCGTTCAACAGCGCTTCGAAGCCCGCTCGCTCCTCGGTGGTGAAGCCCGCCTTACCGACGTTGCCTTTAGGGTTGGCGAGGTCATCGGTGGTGTGCGCGACGTTGAGGTCCCCACAGATGGCGACGGGCTTGGTGGCGTTGAGCTCTTTGACGTAGGCCAGGAACGCGGGATCCCACTGCTTGTGGCGAAGCGCCAACCTCCCCAGGTCGCCCTTGGCGTTGGGCGTGTAGGCGGTGACAAGGAAGAAGTCCTCGAACTCGGCCGTGACGACTCGACCTTCGTCGTTGGGGTTGCCGAAGGGATCGCTCGCGAACTTGTGCTTCGTGGCGAGTTTCTTGGGCAGCCCCGTCGTGACCGAAAGTGGCGAGGTCTTGGAGAGTATGGCGGTTCCCGAGTAGCCCTTCTTGGTCGCCGAATGCCAGAACTGTTGGTAACCGTCGAGATTGGCGTCCACCTCGTGTTGCTGGGCCTTGGTCTCTTGGAGACAGAGGATGTCGGGCTGGACGGTCGTCACGAAGGGATCGAAGAGTCCCTTGCGCTGCACGGCTCGGATACCGTTGACGTTCCAGGACGCAATGATCATGCGACATGGTACCAATCGGGACCCGAGCGACGTTTTGCGCCAGTGAGCGACTAACTTGGCTGGCGTGAGTGAGATCAGTAACGAGAGCGTGGTGGCGATCGAGAACACGCTCAATAACGTGGACCGCGCCCTCGAGCGCCTGCGCGTCGGCACCTACCGGAGCTGTCAGGCGTGCGGCAACGAGATCGACCAGGCCGAACTGCTGAAGAATCCGCTGTTGGCGAACTGCCCCGCGCACCCTGAACTGCGCTGACGCGCCCGCGTTTCCAGGACTACCGCGAGTCGCTGGCTACTTCTTGGTCGCCCAGAAGATCTCGGCGATGTCGTCGATCTCGGCGAGCAGGCGATCGGCGACCACGACGTCGTTGGTCTTCTTCGCTTCGCCGGCCGACTTGGTCGCCATCCAGAACAGGTCGTGCAGGTTCGGGTACTGCTTTAAGTGGTCGACCTTGAAGTAGTCGGTCCACAGGACCCAGAGGTGGTGCTTGACGAGGTCCGCCCGCTCTTCTTTGATGAACGTGGCGCGGACTTTGAAGTCCGGGTCGCTCGAGGCGTTGTACTTCTCCATGCAGGCCTTCACCGACTGGGCCTCGATCTTTGCCTGCGCGGGGTCGTACACACCACACGGCAGGTCACAGTGGGCCGAGACGACGAGCGGACCGCTCGAAGAGTCCAGTACAGCGTTGATTCGTGAAAGAAGCGTCATGGCTTCGCCTTTCGATTGTCTGGGTCTGTCAAGACCAGTTGTCTCTTTGAAGGTTAGCCAGAGTGCTCCACTAACGTTCACTCCGATGGCCCTGTTCGCGCGCCTGTTCTTTCGACGTCTCCTGGTCGAGGGTCCCTCGATGCTGCCGACTTTCCTGCCCGGTGAGACCGTGACGGCCGTGCGACGCTGGCGCCCGGTGCGCGTGGGCGACGTGGTGGTCGTGCCCGATCCGCGCGACCCGACGCGCTGGTTGCTCAAGCGTTGTGCCGCGAAATCGAATGGCTCGCTCGACCTGCGCGGTGACAATCCGACCGCGTCCACGGATTCGCGCGATTTCGGCGCGATTGGCGAGCGTCAGGTGAAATGGTTGGTCCTGGGCGCCCGTTCTCGTTGAAACACCGCTTTTCCATGGGTTCTTCTATGGTGCACGCCATATATATGGTGTGCACCTCCCGGTAGGGTGGGCGCGTGGCTCGTCTGTGTGTCCTCTCCTATCACACCTCGCCCCTCGCCCAACCCGGCACGGGCGACGGCGGGGGCATGAACGTCTACGTGCGCGAGCTCTCGAGCGCCCTCGCGCGACTCGGCCACGAGGTCGACGTCTACACCCGACGCGACAGTTCACTGGTACGCGACGTCGAGGTCGTTGAACCTGGCTTTCGCGTCCATCACGTGACGGCCGGACCCGCCAGGCCGATCGAGCGCGAGCAACTCGCTGATCACGTCTGTGACTTCACCGAGGCCGTCGCCGCGTCGTTTCGCTGTACGGGACTGCCCGACGCGATCCACGCGAACTACTGGCTGAGCGGACTCGTAGGGCATCGACTGAAGCACGAACTGAATATTCCGCTCATTATGACTTTTCACACCCTCGAGAGGGTAAAGGCCGACCACTTCGAGGCCGAATCAGAGGAGCGCGCCTTCCAGGAGGCGGCGATCATCGCCTGCGCCGACGCGGTACTCGCCAGTTGCGAGGTCGAGGCCGACCAGTTCGTCAAGTTCTACGACGCCGACCCCGAACGGGTCTACGTCGTGCCGCTCGGCGTCGAGCACGCGTTCTTCGCTCCGGGTTATCGTCCCCAGGCGCGTCACGCGTTGGGAATGGACAACGTGGCGACGCTGTTGCTCTTCGTGGGAAGACTGCAGGCCCTGAAGGGAGTCGACCTGGCCTTGGAGACCCTCATCGAACTTCGCGCTCGCGGACGTGACGCGATGCTCGCGATCGTCGGCGGTCCCTCGGGCACCCATGGTCGAGACACGTTGAATCAACTACATCGTCGCGTGAGCGACGCCGGCGTCATTGAACACGTCAGCTTCGTCGCACCCCAGCCCCACCAGTTGCTGTCGACCTGGATGCGCGCGGCCGACGTCACGCTCGTGCCCAGTCGATCCGAGAGCTTCGGTCTCGTCGCACTCGAGTCCTCAGCGTGCGGCACCCCGGTCGTCGCCAGTGAAGTGGGTGGGCTCGTCACCCTGATCGAACCGGGCGTCAACGGTCTATTGATCGCTGAGCGCGACCCCGTCGACTGGGCGAACGCCGTTGAGGCGGTGCTCGACCCCGAGACGACGACCTCGATGTCCAACAACTCGGTCCTGCTCGCGCGTCGCTACACCTGGCGTTCGGCGGGTGAGTCGCTCGCGCACCTGGTCGAGCAGCTCGCCGCGTCTGGCCTCGTCTCCTGTTAGATGTCGGCACCGATCTCGAGCGAGCGCGCCCCGCTCGAACTTGACGCGGTGATCAACGAATGGCAACGCCTCTGGCGCGAGAACGGGTTCGTCGGCGACGTCGAGCACGCGAGCCACGCTGATGACAAGGGTCAGTACCACTGGATGATCCGGCTGCGTGGCGAGGAGAAGGACGTCATCGCCCTCTGGTTGACGCTTCGCCAGCGAACCGTCTTCGTAGAGACCCAGGTCATGCCCGCCGCGGAGGAGAATCTCGAGGCGCTCTATAAGTACCTGTTGGTCAAGAACGCGGACCTGCGTGAGTTGCACCTCGCGATCGGACCCGAGCAGGGCATCTACCTCGTGGGTCACATTCCCGTGGGCGAGGTGACCCTCGCGCGACTCGACGAGTTGATCGGCGCGACGTTGCACTACGTGGACGAGATCTTCCCGACGGCGATGTCCATGGGACTCGCGTCGCTCTATCGGCGACGTCGAGCAAAGGGGACCTTGTAGCCTTGCTTCATGGCCTTTGAACTCATCGTCGTCGGCGGCGGACGCATGGGCTCGGCGCTGATCGAAGGATTACTGCGCGCGAAGTGGTGCGAGCCCGAAGACCTCGCCATCGTCGAAGCGGCGACTGAACAGCGCGAGAGTCTGCGCGCTCACTTCGTGGGTACGACGATCCTCGCCTCGTTGGAACTCGAGCACGTGGCAGCGACGACGGGCGTCGTGCTGAGCGTCAAGCCCGACCACGCCGAGGCCGCCCTGCGCGTCATCGCGGCGGCCGGGGCGTCGAGGGTACTGTCGGTCGTGGCGGGACTTTCCACGTCGCGCATCGAGTCGCACTTCCACGCGCCGGTCGCGGTCATCCGTTCGATGCCCA
>JBEKWQ010000066.1:0-8326 GCA_049512875.1 Acidimicrobiales bacterium | reverse complement strand
ATGAGAATCACCACCACGTTGGGGGCGCCGGCAGGGGCGTGCGTGGGCGTGGGCCACCACGGCGTTGAATCCGCCAGGGTGCGACCAATGGTCCCCTCGAATGGCTCGTAGCGTTTCATCGTCCCCCCGCGCTACAGGCGAGGTTACGGCAAACGCACGGCCCTAATACGCGTTGGCCCACGTGGCGCTCACCACGTCGCGTCGAGGACACGTCGCGGGTCCCAACTGGCCAATGGCGATGGACGCGGCGACGTTCGCGCGCTGGAGAGCCTCGAGCAGGTCCGTTCCTCGAGACGCCTCGGCGAGGAACACGCCGTTATGCACGTCACCCGCGCCGTTGGTGTCAACGACGCGCGTGGGAAGTGCGCGAACGTGCACGGTGGCCTCTCGCGGCCGAGCGAGATAACAGCCGTCGGCTCCGTCACGGATGACCACGCCCGAACGACCGGTGCGCTCGAGCAGGCGTACAGCTACTTGCTCGAGCGCGACGTCGCCGGCGAGTGATCGAGCTTCGTGAGCGTTGCACGAAAGCCAGTCGGCTCGAGCGAGGACCTCCTCGAGCACGTCGGCCGGTATGTCCATCACCCGAGGACCCGGGTCGAACGCCACGACGACGCCATTGGCCAATGTGCGAAACCACGTCATTACCTGCGCCGCGATCTCGGGGTACACGACGTCATAGCCCGACATGAAAAGGACGTCACCGCTAGAAACCTCGACGGTCGACAACTCAGTCGCGGTGAGTCGCCCTTCGGCGCCGGGCGAGGTGACGAAAGTCCGCTCACCGTCACTTTCCACGAGCACCAGACACAGGCCGAGGTCGACGTCAGTCCTCGGACGAATCGGCGTGTCAATTCCCTCTTCCTCAAGTGCGCGCAGTGCGATGTCCGCGAACGGTCCGCTACCGATCTGACCCAGATAGGTGGCCGTCATCCCCTGGCGGGCGGCGGCACTCAGGGCGTTAAAGCCACCGCCGGCGCTCACGAGACGGCTGGTCGCGACCTCGTCGAGTCCTCGCAGAGGAAGTTCGGAGATCTTCAACACGACGTCGATCATGATGGTGTCCAGGCCGAGGAATCGAGGAGCTGGGGTCATGTGCGACTTACCTTATCGACGCGCACTGATGAGCTCGCGCGCGACGCTCGCCAGGTCCAGGTGGTTGGTGCGCTCCACCATTTCGATCGCCCACGCCGGGAATGCGTACAGGCCACGCAAGGCGCCGCTCATCGCTCCGGTCATGGCGCCGATCGTGTCGGTGTCACCGCCGAGGGACGCAGCGACACGACAAGCCATCCATCCGTCATCTCGATTTGCCACGAGCACCGCGAAGGCTGCGGGGACCGACTCCTCACTGGCGAGACTCGTCCCGACGTCACTTCCGACGGCCTCGATGAGCGCGGTCCCGCCCCAGCGCCGTCCCACGTCCACCGCTCGCTCGATGCGAGCGCTGAGCAGAGCAGCACCGCTCGCGGCGCGTCTCGATTCGACGATTCTCGCCGCTTCAAGCGCGAGGTCGATGCCATCACCCAGCGAACCGCCGTTGATTCCCGCACCGATCATGGCGGCGACGGCGGCCGCGCCGCTTAACGCCTCGGGGGTGTTGTGCGTGAGGGCGCTCACTTCGATAACGAGGTCGACCAAGGTTTCGACGTCCGCACTCGAGCAGATGATACCCACCGGGGCGATGCGCATCGCCGCACCGTTCGTGGTACCGCTCTTTCCCGCCACGGCGGGATCCATGCCCGACTCGACGTTCAACAAGGCCTGCTTCGTCGAGGGCCCGAGGAGGTCCGACAGTCCGCGTCGGCGAACGTCGTACTCCCACTCGATCAGGCGACGTGCGTAATGAAGCACGTCGAACCCGCCGCTCGAGGCGAGCAACTCCTCGGCGAGGATCAAGGCCTGTTCGGTGTCGTCGGTGATGGTACCCGCGGCCAGACCCGGTGCGAAGGGATGATCCAAACGAGAAGCGTGGAATGTCGTCAGCACCGGCTCAAATTGGCTGACCACTTGCTCGCGGGTCAGCGACTGGGTCGGCATCCCTAGGGCGTCGCCAATGGCCAGTCCCGCGAGCGTCGCGTAGGCGTGCTCGGTTCGGACATCGTCCGTCGAGCCTTCGCGAGTCACGAACCTCAACGTACTCTCATCTCCTTTCGTGGGCCGTTGGTCGAACGACCTTCACGAGGTCGCCAGTGTGCGGTTCAGAGGAAACATCTGCCTAAAATCAGTCCAACGATTTTTCTGCGCCCTGAGGAGGACCAGTGAGCGATGAACTCGCCGAAATACTTGGCACGGGTAGTGGCGCCGCGTTGCGAGTCGAGGAAAATGGAATAAACGTCATCAGCGAAGCCGAGCGCAAGGGAAGTCCGCGCGAGCTCTTTTGGCCTTGGTTCGGCGCGAACGTCTCGGTGCTCGGCATCGGTTACGGCGCCTTCGTCTTCAGTTTTGGCATCTCATTCTGGCAAGCCATCGTGGTGGGTCTCATCGGGATCACCGTAAGTTTCGTGCTGTGCGGCGTCATCGCGATCGCTGGTAAGCGCGGGTCCGCGCCGACGATGGTGCTCAGTCGCGCCGCCTTCGGGATACGTGGGAACCGCCTCCCTTCGTTCATTTCTTGGCTGTTGTGCGTGGGTTGGGAAACCGCCCTCATGGCGATCGCCGTGCTCGCGACCTCGACGGTCTTTAATCGCTTGGGCTGGGGCGGAGGCACGGGCGTCAAGGTGGTCGCACTCATCGTGATAGGGGCGCTCATCGTGGGCGGTGGTGTGATGGGCTTTGACCTCATTATGCGCATGCAAGCGGTCATTACGGTCGTGACCGGCGTGCTCACCGTCTTTTTCATCATCCTCACGCTGAACCACATCAAGTGGCACGTGGTTTCCCAGATCCCTTCAGGCTCCGTTCAACACCTCGTCGGCGCGCTCGTGTTCGTCATGACGGGATTCGGGCTCGGTTGGGTGAACGCGGCGGCGGACTATTCGCGCTACCTACCTCGTAACGCGTCGACCAGGGGCGTCGTCTGGTGGACGACGTTCGGTTCGTCGGTCGCGCCACTCATCTTGTTGCTCTTCGGTCTCCTGCTCGCAGGATCGTCACAAACGTTCACCAACGACGTGAATGGCAGCGTCTACGGGCCGGTCGGCGCCCTCGCGACGATCCTGCCCACGTGGTTCCTGGTGCCATTCGCCCTCGTCGCCATCCTCGGGCTCGTCGGTGGCGCGGTCCTTGACATCTACTCTTCGGGGCTCTCTTTGCTCTCGGCCGGACTCAAGATCCCGCGCTACACGGCCGCGGGCGTGGACGGGGTCCTCATGATCATCGGTACGGTGTACATCGTCTTTGTCTCACAGAACTTTCTCGCCCAGTTCGAGGGTTTTCTCATCACGGTGGGGGTTCTCATCGCCGGGTGGTGCGGGGTGTTTCTCGCCGACCTCTTGCTACGCAGGAAGGACTATTCCGAAGTTGACCTGTTCAGCCACTCCGGCCGCTACGGGGACGTGCGAGTCATACCGAGTCTCACCATCGTCGTCTCGAGCTTCATTGGCTGGGGCCTCGTCACGAACTCCTTCGCGTCGTGGTTGACCTGGCAGGGTTATCTGCTGAAGCCACTCGGACTTGGCGGCAAGACCGGTCCCTGGGCGTACGCTGACTTGGGCGTGCTCGCGGCGCTCGTATTCAGTTTCGTCGTGACCCTGATGTTCGACCGCAAGATGGTCGTCGAGCAGGAATCGATCACCGCCTAGCGCGCGGTCGCCAACTGACCGATCCACTCGGGCGTCGTAAGCACGGTCGCTTGGCGAGCGAAGACCTTCTCGGTCAGCACCCTATGGACTTCCGAGTCCGCGTCTGCGCAACCGTCACTGAGGACCGTCAGGACGAAATCCAGGTCGGCCGCCTGGCGAAGCGTCGAGAGGACGACGCCACTCGTCGCAATCCCGCACAAGACCAGGGAGTCGATGTCCTTCGAGCGCAGCACGACGTCGAGATCGCTACCCGCGAAGGCGCTCACCCGACGTTTGGTGATCAACAACTCACCGGACCGGGGAGCGAGGCGGTCGTGAATCTGCGTCGAATGCGACGTCTCATCCATTGAGAGCGACCCGACGAGTGCGGAGAAAGACTTGTTCCTCGCACTCACCTCCGGGACGCCTTCACGAAACGCGACGCGCACGAAGATGACCGTCACGCCATGAACCCTCGCCGCCTCGAGCGCGGAGCTCAATGTCTCGAGCAGTGGTTCTGCGCTCTCGGCGAATCGCTCGACAATGCCATTCTGCATATCCATGATGAGCAGTGCTTGGTTCCCCACCGTGATCGTGTCCTCTTTCGTCGTCTATTTGGACAGAGTCTTCTGCAAGTTCACGATTTTCGTGAAAACCGTCGACAGACCCGCGATGTCGGACTTCAACTTCGCGTTCGAAAGTGGAGCCTTCTTCTTGGCGAGTATGTCGTTCTCCGCCTTGCTCACCGCTTTTTGCAATCCAGCGAAGGTGACCAAGAGTCCATTGAACTCCTGGCTCGGTCCGTTCGCGTCCTCGATGAGGGCGTCAGAGTCCTGTTCGAGATCATTATTTGCCGCGATGTCCGCCGCCACGCCCGAGTTCTTGGCGCTGATGACCTGAGTCTCGACCTGCATCGTATAGAGCACCGCGGTCGCGCCCACGGCCCAGTCAGCGAAGAGAACCTTGCTCCCGGCGACGACACTGTTCAAGAGAAAGATGTCCGAACCGACGTTGGCCGACTCGTAGTACACGAGGCCAGTGTTCTTCGTTACTTCAATCGCGGTGGTCTCGCTCGCGTACACCGAGAACACCTCGCCGAGGGACTTTACGTCGCTAATGAACTTCATCAGGATCGGGCGCTGCTTTGTCGGTTCCTTCGAAGGTTGCAACGCGCTCGCCTCGTCCTCGAGGTGACTCATCGCCAACTTCGCGGTGGTGGCGGCTGCGGCCTTGTCCTTCTTGCACGCGGTGGACTCGCAGAAGAAGTACGAACGAACGCTGTTAACGCTCTTGAAACCGGTCGCGATGATCTCCTTGACCGGACTCGACGACGTCGCCGCCGAGGCTCCGCTGAACCAACCCACGCAGAGGCCCACGCCAAGAAGCGCCGCGGCGAGGGTTCTGAATACATACGGTGTTGAAGTGCGAGGGTTCATGGGGCTCTTTCTGTCCTCCAACCCTAAGCGGTGCGCCACGTGAGAAAATCTTCCTCGGTCGAAGTGGTGAGAATTGTGGCCAAAACTCGTTACAACGTAGAGTTGGACCGAAACGAAGGAGAGACCATGCTGATTGTGACGACCAACGACTTGCCCGGCTACAGAATCACCAAAGTGATCGGCGAGATCAATGGATTGACCGTGCGAACTCGTAACGTGGGCGCGCAAATTGGCGCCTCGTTCAAGGCCTTGGGCGGAGGTGAACTACGTGGTCTCACCAAGCAGTTGCAAGAAGCCCGCGACGAAGCATTGAGTCGACTGAAGGAGGCCGCCGAAGCGGCAGGGGCAAACGCGGTGCTCGCGATGCGCTACGACTCGAACGAATTAGCGGGTACCTTCCAAGAAATCCTCGCCTACGGCACCGCCGTGGTCGCCGAAGTACTGACGTAGGTACCCGACAAGAGACAGCGCCATCGGGCTCGGGGCGTGTTCGCGGGCAACAACGGTCTTAACGTGCTCGCACCAGTAGAAGGAGTGGTCAAGGTGAACGGCGTTCGCTTTTGAGTGCTGGGCGCTTCGCGCGTCGGCACGCGAATCATTGCAAAGACGGTCCGGCTCACGTCTAGGTCAAGTCCGCACGTGCATTTGGTTCTCGGCAACGGCATCGCGAATGCCACGACGAGCTCACTTCCTCACCACCCATACGGCGACGTCGTGAGGAACGGAATCGGCCTCACCAACACGCGAGAGCACCGTCGAAGTCGATATTCAATCGAAGTCTTTGTACGTCGACACTGAGTGAAAGTGCAGCATCACGCTTGTCGACGACGATGTGCTCCCAAAACCTCCCAAAGAACGCGTTGTGACGTGCATCAGCGTGTACGCCAAATCGTTCGAAGAACGCCCCGTTCAGAAACGAACCCTGCGCCCCTCGGATAAAGAAGGACTCCGTAAGCATCAACGACGAGCCACCACTTACTGAGAGATTCCTTAGTGGAGACGCCCGTTCCTAAACGCAGACATTACGATGGATACAGTCCTTTCGAAAGATGGTGGATTTGTCCGTTCGTCCAAATTTCATGGACGACTTCAGCAGCGAAAGCGCAGCGTGCTTGACGCGACGGCAAATGGCGCCTAAACCTTTCGGAGGATCGGACGCCGAAAGTTCGTGTGTCGAGTTCAAATTAGTGGAGGAAGAATGACGAAATCTGGAACGTTGCGACTCAGCCTCGGTATCTTCGCGACTGCCGCACTGCTGGTGACCAGCGGTGTCCTAAGCGCAGGTGCTGCCGCAGGGCCCAAGATAAAGGTAACCCCTTCGATCAATCTGAAGAACGGAGAGACCGTGAAGGTGAGCGGTACTGGCTTCAAGAAGGGTGACTTCGTCTACGTCGTCGAGTGCCTCGTGGGCGCCAAGGGTGGCGCCCAGTGCAACGAACTGGGCGCGACACCTGCCACGATCACCAGCAAGGGCGTCATGCCCGTCACCAAGTTCAAAGTGACGACTGGCACGATCGGTAGCGGCACGTGCGGCACGAAGCCGTCGAACCTCAAGAAGTGCGACGTCAGCGTCGGCAACGCGCAGGGCACCGATTCAGCCGTATTCCCAATCGTCTTCAAGTAACTCGCTTAGGTCATTGGTCAATGAGCCCCGCGAATCTCGCTAGGGGACCACAGGAGGATTCAAGGCGCTTCACGGCGCCGGGCGGACTCTTCGAGCACTAAGGCCGTCGACGTATGAAGGAGCACATGGAGAACCCTCGTAGGTGGCGGGGAATACCCGAGATGTACAGCGACGCACAAGCGTTCTCAGTGCGTCGAGGGTATTCGATTCACTTCGGCTTCGTCGCGCTGCTCGCCATACTCTTCCTCACGTTCCTGGACAACACGATCATCAGCGCGGTGCTGGCGAACGTGCAATCAGATCTGCACGCGGGAATCGCGGACCTGCAATGGATTGTTGGTGCCTACGCCCTCACCTTCGCGAGTCTGATGCTCATATGCGGTTCACTCGGCGACAACTACGGGCGCAAACGCATCATGCTCATAGGCGTGGGTGTGTTCTGCGCGGGTTCTATCGTCTGCGGGCTCGCCACGTCCGCACCCATGCTCGTGATCGGCCGCGTCATCATGGGCGTTGGCGCCGCCGGTTCGGAGCCAAGCACGTTGTCCATGATCCGCCACATCTATCCCGACCACCGTCAACGTGCTCGTGCCTTAGGTTCCTGGGCCGCGGTTTCTGGTCTCGCGCTGGCGATGGGACCCGTGATCGGCGCCACACTGGTGGGCGTCGACTCGTGGCGTGCGATCTTCTGGGCAAATCTCTTCTTTGGCCTCATCGCGATGATCCTCGCTGGCGTAATGCTGCCCGAGAGTGCCGACCCGACGCGCACGAGACCCGATTACGCGGGGTTCGTGGTTGCCGCGATCGTCTTGGGCACCGCGACGTTCGCCACGATCGAAGGCGAGACCGCGGGCTATTTCGCCAGTTGGATCATCACGCTCTACGCCATTAGTGGTGTGGCTCTCCTCGTGTTCGGCTTCATTGAACACCGAGTGCGCCACCCTATGGTCGATCTCTCGTTCTTCCGGCGCCGACCATTCGCCGGCTCGACATTCATTGCCTTCGCGAGTTACTTCTCAATCTTCTCGATCTTCTTCTTCGTTGCGCTCTATCTCGAGATCGTGGCGTCGGTGAGCGCGTACAACCTCGCGCTGGACTTCCTGCCGATGCTCGCCGGGATGGTTATCGCGTCGCTCTACGCAGGTCGCTGGGTTGGCGTCGTCGGTACGAGAGTACCCATGATGACCGGATGCCTCATCGCCGCCGTGGGAGTCTTGCTCACGGACCTCTACATCGGGCCCGGCGCCAGCGTCGGCACGGTCGGTTGGACGATGGGTATCGCTGGCGTCGGCTTTGGCACGCTCGTCGTTCCGGTCACGTACTCGGCACTCGCGAGCATTCCCGCCGCCCATTCGGGAATGGCCGCCTCGACCACCAATACCAGTCGCGAGCTCGGTGCGGTCGCGGGGGTGGCAATCCTCGGTTCGATCGTCAACGGGCAATTGACCGTCAATTTGACCTCACGGCTAATCGCGATTGGCATTCCCGCCACGTTCCGTTCCGAGATCATCACTGACGTGACGACTGGTTCGATAAGCGCGAAG
>JBEKWQ010000065.1:0-8416 GCA_049512875.1 Acidimicrobiales bacterium | reverse complement strand
GGCGCTACCAAGACCATCGACCAGTCCCGAGACGTCGTGCAACATGGTGAGGTCGCCCACGAGACCGATACCCCTGGCCCCCGCGCTCACGCCGAGCACGGTCGACACCACGCCATCAATGCCGTTCACGCCACGGTTGGCGAAGGTCGGACTGCGCCGAGAACCCGCCCACCACTCAACGTCTCGAACCGGCATCGACGAACCTACGATCAAAGCGACCTCGTTCTCGCCACTGAGTTCGACCAGGGTCCGAGCCACCATGGGCTCGTTTAACTCGTCGTCATCGGCTTCCTGGGAACGCAAGTACTCGCCAACCGATGATGAGGCGGCGTACCACGACTCGACGTAGGTGGAGTCGGCACGCATCGAGGACGAGTCGCGTCGCGGGAGACCAGCGAGGCTCTTGGTCACCACTCCCTCGGGATCAGCCACGTCGCCCGCACCGCGCAATGCCACGACCGGTACGCCCCACTCGCGAAGTCTCGTCGCGAGCACCTTGGACGCGGGCAGTCCCCCCATTCGCACGACCAAGTCCGGTCGTTGGGCGCTCGCGAAATCGTCGTCGCGCAGCAGCGGGTCCCAGTAGGGCAAGGTGCCTTGCGCGGTGGCGTCGCCGACCACGACCCAATCGAGATCGCGACAGGTCGCGACGACGCCCGCGTCCACGCCGGCGCCCACGACGCAGAGCACCCGAGCACCGTGCACGTCCAGTGCCGCGACCCGCGACTCGGGCACCGACGTCGTTCGCCACGCGGCACCGTTGATCCTGCCCGGTGGCAACTCGAGCGGCGCGCCGAGCAAGGGCTCGACGAACGCGACGTTCAGATGAACCGGACCCGGTTTGTTCGACACGCCAATCGCGGCGAACCAGAGTCGACTCGCGAGATCTCGCCACGACGGCGCAGCCTCGAGGCGCGCGACCCCGGGTTCTTCGTAGAGGCGAACCGCCGACCCGTAGAGATTGCGCTGGTCGATCGTCTGAGGAGCACCGACGCCGTGCAGTTCGGGTGGGCGATCCGCCGTCAACGCCAAGAGCGGCACGCCGGCGAGGTCGGCCTCGCACAACGCGGCGTGAAGTTCGGCAGCGGCGGTGCCACTGGTGACCACGATCGCGACGGGCTGCGCGCGCACCAACGCGCGCCCGAGTGCAAAGAACGCGGCGCTTCGTTCGTCGATGCGAACGTGCAGGGTCAACTCCGTTCGCTCGGCCGCCGCGAGCGCTAAGGGCGTCGAGCGCGAACCTGGTCCAATGACCACCTCACGCAAGCCGCAGCGGATCCACTCGTCAAGGAGAGTGGCCGCGAACGTCGCCTGCACGTCGCTCGGGCTCGGTACGCTTCCTTGCAATGCCTCTCCTCACGTACGAACATCAAGGGTCGGGGACGACCCTCGTCTGGCTGCACGGCTTCACCCAGACACGTGCATCCGCTCACCAATTCCGTACCATTCTGGCAGGAAGCCACGAACTGCTCGTCACGGACCTGCCGGGCCATGGTGCCGCCAGTGCCGTGCACGCTTCGCTCGACGAGACCGCTGACCTTCTCGCCTCGTCGCTGCCCGAGTACCCGGTCGCCCTGGGGGGCTATTCGATGGGTGCGCGCGTCGCACTCCACGTGGCGCTGCGCCACCGCGAACGCCTGAGTGCGCTGGTCTTGCTCGGCGCGTCACGCGGTATCGAGGACCAAGCGCAGCGGCGTGAGCGATTGGCCCGCGACGAGGCCCTCGCCGTTCGCGTCGAGACCATCGGTACCGAGCGATTCCTCGACGAGTGGCTCGCCCAACCCATGTTCTCCACGCTGCCACCCGACCCACTCGAACGCGCGGCTCGAAGCCGCGACGCCCACGGACTCGCGAGCTCCCTGCGACGGTGCGGCACGGGCACCCAGGAGTTCCTTGGCCCCCGTCTCGCCTCGCTCACCGTGCCGACGTTGTGTCTCGCGGGCGAACGCGATGAGAAGTTCCTCCTCGAAGCCAGAGCCATCGCCGCGGCGGCTCCGAACGCGTCGATCGAGGTCGTGCCCGCGACCCAGCACGCCGCCCACCTGGAAGATCCCGAGGGTTGCGCGCGCTTGGTGACGACGTTCCTCTCGAACTAGCGCGTTCCAAAGAACGTCACGACGAGGGCGCCGCCCACGAGGAGTTGGGTCATGGACGTCGCCTTCAGCAAGGGCAGCAGGTCTCGCCCGCTCTTCGAAGAAAACGCCGAGCGGAGTTCAGGGATGAACAAGGCAACGGCGAGCGCCCCGATGACGAATTCACCACCCACGACGAAGCCCAACGCCACGCCCGCGACGCACACCGCGTAGAGCCAGGACGCGCGGACCCGGCCGAGACGTGCCGCCAAGGTCTTCTTGCCCGCGAGTTGGTCACCCTCGACGTCGCGCAGGTTGTTCGCCTCGAGCAGCGCACAGGCCATGGCGCCCATGGCGAGGCCGAACCACCACGACGAACTCGGTATTGAAAGGTGTTGCACGTACGACGTGCCAACCGTGGCGACAAATCCGAAGTAGATGACGACGAAGAGTTCACCGAAACCGTAGTATCCGTACGGCCGTGGTCCGCCGGTGTAGAACCAACCAGCCAGGATCGCACTCAGACCAATCACCACGAGCCACCACGAGGTCCGCGACGCGAGCACCAATCCCGCGAGGGCGGCGAACGAGAAAAAGGTCCACGCGACGAGTCGCACGCTCGAGGCCTTCACGAGTTTGGAGGCGGTCAGGCGAAAGGGACCCACGCGTTCCTGATCGGTGCCGCGCACGCCGTCGGAGTAGTCGTTGGCGAAGTTCGTACCGATCTGGAGCGCCAGCCCCACCACGACACACAGCACCGTGTTGACCCATTCAATGGACGCGGGTCGCACGAGCGACGCACCCACCGCGACGGGCACGATGACCGTGGGCAACGTTCGCGGTCGCGCCGCGAGGACCCATCGACGAAACGGCCCGGGAGCGACGGTCATGGACGCTTGGGGAACTTCGAGAAATCGGGCTTTCGGTGTTCGACGAAGGCGTTGCGACCTTCTTGACCTTCTTCGGACATGTAGAACAACATGGTGGCGTCGCCGGCTAACTGCTGGACACCCGCCAGGCCATCCTCGGCCGCGTTAAAGCCGGCCTTCAGCATTCGAAGCGCGATCGGCGACAGCGTGAGGATCTGTCGACACCACGCAATGGTTTCGCCCTCGAGTTGGGCGAGGGGCACGACGGTATTGACGAGCCCCCAGTCGAGTGCCTGGGCGGCGTCGTACTGACGACAGAGGAACCAGACCTCCTTGGCTCGCTTCACGCCGATCGTTCGGGCCAGCAGCGAAGAGCCGTAGCCGCCGTCAAAGGATCCCACCCGCGGTCCGGTTTGTCCGAAGCGCGCGTTGTCGGCCGCAATCGAGAGGTCGCATACCAAGTGCAAGATATGCCCACCCCCGATGGCGTAGCCCGCGATCTGGGCGATGACGGGTTTGGGAAGCCGACGGATCTGGATCTGCAGATCGAGCACGTTGAGACGACCGACCCCCTGTTGGGCGACTTGGTCGTCTCCTAGGTAGCCGTCGTCACCTCGAATCTTCTGGTCGCCCCCCGAACAGAACGCGTCCGGTCCCGCGCCGGTGAGGATTATCGCGCCCACACTGATGTCATCGCGAGCCACTTCGAACGCGCGCGACAATTCAAAGAGCGTCTGTGGTCGAAAGGCGTTTCGCCGCTCGGGCCGGTTGATCGTGACGCGAGCGATTCCCTCGGCGACCTCGTAGATAACGTCCTGGTAGTCGCCACGACGTTCGAACGTCGGCAGAGGCCAGGAGCGAAACTCTTCTACCGGATCGACCGGCGAGCCATGGATGACGGTGTCAGACATGGGACCACGCTACCGCTGCTCAGACCGGCGCCATCACGATCCCGGGTGTCGCGCGCTCTCCGGGACGATCGGCGTGGAAGCGCAGTCGCTCGTGCAAGGTGGCGCGAACGTTCGAGAGTGACGGGTCGTCAAAGAGGTTCACGCGCTGAAGGGGATCGTCACGCAGGTCATAGAGTTCGCCTTCGTTTCCCTCGTGCAAGGTCCCTTTGGCGTATTCGTTGTACAGGTGGTCTTTGGTCAGTACCGAGCGTACGTGGACGTCGACACCAAAGAGCGACGAGTCCCATTCAGTGACGCTCGCGTCTTGGCCGTGCGTCCTCGCCTCGTCGTCGCTCTGCGGCAACGCGTCACCCTCGACCCAGGCGGGCGCAGGTTGTCCCGCCACGCTGAGAAACGTCGCCGCTAACGACACCAAACTCACCGGCGCGCTCACGACGCCCGGCGCGGTCTTGGTCGAAGGCGCGGGTCGCCAGATCAGGGGCAGACGCATCAGCGCGTCCACGTGATAGGGGCCCTTGAAGAGAAATCCGAAGTCGCCTTGGAATTCCCCGTGATCGGTGGTGAAGATCACGTCCACGTCCTCGCCCCAACCCTTGGCCTCGATGCTCTTGAGCACCCGGCCCACCGCCTCGTCGATGAGTTCAACCTCGACGGCGTTGAGCGCGTTCACCTCGCGGACCTGGTCCGCGGTCATGGTTGCGGGCACCCACTTCGCCGGCGCCTCGTAGTTCGACACCAGGGTGCCGTCGTACCAGGCGCGCCAGTGACGGGCCTTCTGGTCAATCAGGGCTTCTCGATCACTGGCCCGTTCGAGGTAGTTGACCGGCAGGTCGACGTCGCGCCAGGGAACGCGCCCAATCTCGGATTTTGGCGGGTCCCACGGGTGGTGCGGGTCGGGAAAGCTCATCCAACAGAACCAATCCCGGTCACTCGCTTGCTCGCTCAACCAACGAATCGTGCGATCGGCGACCCAATCGGTGTGGTACCACTCTCGTGGCACCTCGTTGAACTTCACCTGCGGCGCCCCCGAGTCGCCCCCGCCCGCGGCGTTCACGTTCAATTCGTTATCGACAACCTGGTAGAACCCGCCCAGGCTCTCGGGGTGATTTGCCATCATCCACCTCGCGTAGTGCAGCGGCCCCAGGACGCCGTGGGTAGCGAACTCGAGGTAGTCAAAACCGCGGTGTACGCCGCGACGACCGTCAAACCAGGGCTGTTCAATAGTGGGAATGCCAAGACTCGCGAGCGAGTTCTCGGCGAAGCGTCCGAAGGGATCCATGAACGGTTCGAAGTGCGCCTTGCCAATGAGCGCGGTGGCGTAGCCCGCGTCGTGCAAGTTCTCGGCGACCGACGGGGCGTCGATGGCGAGCGGCACGCCATTCATCCACGCGCCGTGGGTCGAGGGGAACTGACCGGTCAGCATCGAGGCCCTGGACGGCATGCAGACCACTGACGTGGGTTGGCAGCGTTCGTAGCGGACGCCCTCATTGGCGAGCCGGTCCAGTACCGGCGTGCGCGCCAACGTGCCGCCGTTGACGCCCAGCGTGTCGTAACGCTGTTGGTCGGTCGTGATGAAGAGGATCTTTCGTCCCACGTCTACTCCTAATCGCCTTCAGCCAGCTGCTTGATCATCGCGAGCGCTCCCACCGTGCCGCCGGCGATGATCAGCGCCAACGCGTCGGGTTCGGCGGTGGTGGAATAGACGCACAGTGAATCATTCGGTCCGACTTCGATCACGTCGATGGTCCCCAGGTGGAATTTATACACCGGCGACGTGATCCGATACGCGAAGCGACGCGCCAGCGGATCATTGGTCAGGATCTCCTCGGGCATCTCCAGACCAATTGCGGTCTTGATGACCCGGACCTTGCCCTCCACCGTGCACGAGTCAATGCCCGGAAACCACTCGGGGATCGACTCGGGTCGGGTCACGATTGCCCAGACGTCCTCGGGCGCCGCGGCGATGCGTATTTCGTGTCGTAGAGAAGCCACCGTGTCGTCCTTGTCGCTACACAACCTAGCCGTGAGGACCTAGTGTCTCTCTGTGAAACCATTGCTCGCGCTCGACCTCGTACTCGGTGTCGAACTCGAACAGGTCATTCGCGACTGCGTACAGAACCGCGCACCGTTCTGCGTCCTCGATCCACGCGTCTCACCAAGTCGACGTGAAGAGGAACTCGACGCCCTGGGGGCGACGGCCGTCCTCTCGTCGACTGGTCGTACGAACCGAGCGAACGGGCGAATGGTCGACGACGAGGTCGGGCTCGTGATGTTGACCTCGGGTTCGAGTGGCGCGCCCAAGGCGGCCGAACTCACCTGGGACGCCTTGACCGCAAGCGCCGTCATGACCCAACGACACCTCGACACCGGACACGAGACCGTCTGGTATCCCGTCTTACCGGCGAACCACATTGGTGGCCTCGCGGTCATCTTGCGCGCGGTCCTCGGTGACGCTCGACTGCTCTGGGGTGAGCCCGCGGACATCGAACAAGCGCCGCGACGCGGGGCGACCCACCTGGCGATCGTGCGCGCCCAACTCGCTCGCCACAACGTCGCCGGCTTCGAGAAGGTGTTGCTCGGTGGCGCTCGTCCACCCTCGGCGGTGGGCGCGAACATCATCGCGACCTGGGGCATGACCGAGACGGGCTCGGGGGTGGTCTACGACGGCCGAGCACTCGAGGGCGTCGACGTCGCGAGCATCGCGGACGAGATCGCGGTGCGATCGCCGACGTTGTTCCGCTCGTACCGGACCATGGAGCGCCCGAGGATCCTCGGTCCCGATGGACGTGACGACTGGTTCCCCACCGGTGACGCGGGCGAGGTGGTCGACGGGCGAGTCTCGGTCAAGGGCCGGGTGGGCTACCTCATTAATACGGGTGGCGAGAAACTCTGGCCCGACGACCTCGAGGCGGTGATCGCCACGGTCCCCGGGGTGCTCGACGTGGCGGTGACCTCGGTGGAGGATCCAGAATGGGGCCAACGCGTCGTCGCGCTGGTCGTGAGCACCCGCTCGGGCCTCGACGACGCGATCGCCGACGTGGCCCGCGACCGCATCGGACCCTGGGCCAAGCCGAAGGAGGTTCGCTTCGTCCAGGCCATCCCCCGCACGACCAACGGCAAGATCCGCCGGGGCGAACTGGCGTCGCTGCTCTAGCCCACCCCGCCGGTCGGTTGATTGGTCGTCCCACCGTCGACGACGAGTACCTGGCCGGTCATCCACGACGACTCGTCACTGGCGAGCACCAGAGCCATCGCGGCGATGTCGCCGGTCTCGCCCAAGCGGCGAAGCGGAATGTGTGACGCGATCGCCTCCTCGTGTTGCTCCCAGAGGCCTCGCGCCAACTCCGTTCGCACGAGGCCGGGCGCGAGGGCGTTCACCCGTACCGACGGTGCCAGCTCCCACGCGAGTTGCTTGGTCAGATGGATGACCGCCGATTTCGTGACGCCGTACCAGCCCAGGCCAGGTTCGG
Organism: Acidimicrobiales bacterium; assembly: GCA_049512875.1. GTDB lineage: Bacteria > Actinomycetota > Acidimicrobiia > Acidimicrobiales > RAAP-2 > RAAP-2. Next base: position 1,094 of record JBEKWQ010000065.1, on the reverse strand, counting down.
GACCGAGTCCGCCGATTGACGCGATGTTGATGATGACGCCACCGTGCTCACGCATCCACTGGTGCCACGCCGCGGCGCTGTGGGTGACGACCGAGGCTTGATTCACGTCGTAGGTCTTTTGCATCTGTGAGTCGGTGATGTCGACGAGTGGACCGAAATTGGGATTCGTCGCCGCGTTGTTCACGAGCACGTCCAGCGAACCGAAGTGTTCGATGGTCGCTTCCACGAGACGATCGGCCTCGAGACGGCTCCCGACGTGCGCGGTAACGGCGTGGACCTTTGACGCATCCTCAAAGGTCGCCAGCGCCTCGCGAAGGTTCTCCTCGCGTCGCGAGGAGAGCACGACGCGCGCGCCCGCGTCGACGAAACGGTGAGCGATGGCAAGGCCAATCCCTCGCGACGCTCCCGTGACGAGCGCCGTACGGCCTGCTAGCTCAGTTGTCATCCTTGGGATACTAGGAGTCCCTTACGGGCCAGGTGAACTGAACTGGGACGCCCCCCAAGCGCCCGACGCGTGAACGTCCGGGATCAATCGTGAGAGAACGTATTGATCGGCAGGCCGCCGACCCCGACCTCGACCGAGAACAGACGTCCGGCGTCGGGCTGGGCAAAGCGTTGCTCCTCGCTCAGCCCATCCCACGCCGTGGTGATGAACAGCGTCGTGCCCGATTCTCCACCCAGGGCACAACACGTGGGTCGCGAGACGGGCAACACGACGCGCGCCAGTTGCTCGCCTCGTGGAGAGAACCGGCGGACCTCTCCCCCGTCCCAAAAGGCGACCCACAGGCAACCTTCGGCATCGACACAAAGCCCATCGGGCGTCAACACCTCGAGCGGGTCGAATCGGAGGAAGGGACTCTTCTCGCCCAGTTCACCGTCAGCACCCAGCGAGAAGGTCTCCACCGTCCCGGGTCCGCTGTCGACGTAGTACATGGTTCGAGCGTCGGGGCTCCAGCCGACGCCGTTGGAAACTGTCACGTTCGAGAACAGTCTTTCGAGCCCGCCACCCGATTCAAATCGGTAGAAACTGCCCCGACCAGGGGCGAGGTCAAAGGCCATCGAACCAACGAGGAACCGACCCCATGGATCGCACG
>JBEKWQ010000064.1:0-8435 GCA_049512875.1 Acidimicrobiales bacterium | reverse complement strand
CCGTCCATCAGTCTCAGTACCCGCGTGGTACACGGTCACGCCCGCAACGGGCTGGGCCAATTGACCGTCTCGCCCGAGGCCGTAGATCATGTCGCCGTGACGAGGATGATACGGATAACCGTGGGCGGCCAGCACGACCGTGACGGCGTGCTCGGATGTTCGAAGCGCGTCGGGAACGAGTCGACCCTCGCCCACGCCTCTTAGCACTTCGAACAGTCGCGCACCGTAGAGTGGCGCGATGACCTCGGTCTCGGGGTCGCCGAAACGGACGTTGTACTCGAGCAGTTTCGGACCCTTGGGCGTCAGCATCACCCCGGCGTAGAGGACGCCACGATAGTCGATCGTCCGCTTCTGCAGTTCTTTCACCGTGGGCGCGATGATGTGGACCATAACGTTCTCGACGAGCTCGCTCGTCATGGTTGCCATGGGCGCGTACGCTCCCATCCCGCCAGTGTTCGGACCAACGTTCGCGTCACCGACGCGTTTGAAGTCCTGGGCGGGCGCGAGCGCGACCGCTCGCGAACCATCAAAGAGCACCGTCAGCGAGCATTCCTCACCTTCGAGTCCCTCCTCGATGACCACGGTCGTTCCCGCGGCGCCAAACGCCGCGCCACTGAGTTTTTCCATTACGTCGCGTCGAGCTTCGGCGAGGTATCCGGTGACGAGCACGCCCTTGCCCGCGGCCAAGCCGTCAGTCTTGATGACGTAGGGCGGCGCCATGCTCGACAGGAACGACAGCGCCTCGCCCTCATGCTCGAAGACACCAAAGCGCGCGGTAGGAACGCCCGCGCTGGCGAGGAACTCCTTCATGTAGGCCTTCGAACCTTCGAGACGCGCCCCATCAGCTCCCGGACCGACCACGTTCTTCTTCTGAGCACGAAGTTCGTCGGCGAGGCCATCGACGAGCGGCTGCTCGGGTCCGATGACGAAGAGTTCAGCCTCGAGATCGGTTGCCGGGGTCGTGACGCACGTGATGCCGTGAGCCGCGATACCCGCGTTACCGGGCGTCACGATGACGCTCCCACTCTGGGCGAGGGCCCACGCTAAGGCGTGCTCGCGCGCGCCTGAGCCCACGACGACGCTGCGTGTCACGAGGGTCGAACGAACTGCTCTCGGCCCGGACCGACACCGACAACCGAGATGGGTACTCCGATGGTGTCCTGGAGGAATTTCACGTAACTCTTGGCCTTCTCGGGCAATTGTTCGTAACTGGTGAATGACGTCAGGTCACTTTGCCAACCGGGCAGCACCTCGTAGATAGGTGTCACGTCGTGCAGGATCGACTGATGGTAAGGGGGGTAGTCGTAGCGCACCCCGTTCGCCTCATAGGCCACGCACACCTTGATCTCGTCGAGCGCGTCCAGGACGTCCAACTTGGTGAGAGCGATCTCGCTGAGCGAATTGAGCCTGGCGGCCTGGCGCGCCATGACGGCGTCGAACCACCCGACGCGCCGGCGCCGACCGGTATTGGTGCCGAATTCGTGGCCACGCTCGACGAGTAACTCGGCCATCTCGCCCTCGAGCTCGGTCGGGAATGGTCCCGCGCCCACCCTCGTGACGTAGGCCTTGGCGATGCCCACGATTCCCGTCAGGTCGCGTGGTCCGAGTCCAGAACCGGTACACGCACCGCCAGCGACAGGGTTGGACGAGGTGACGAAGGGATAGGTGCCGTGGTCGAGATCGAGGAACGTCGCTTGGGCCCCTTCGAGCAGGATCCGCTCGTCCCGGTCGAGGGCGTCGTGGACAACGGCGACGGTGTCCTTAATCATGGGCGCGATGCGCGGGGCCATCTCGTCGAGATACTTCTCGGTGATGTCCCGAGCGGGTATCGAGGGGCGGTTATAGATCTTGTTCAACACGAGGTTCTTCTCGTGCAGCACGACGTCGAGTTTTTCTCGAAAGATCTTGGCGTCAAGCAGGTCCTGGACGCGAAGCCCGACTCGCGAGGACTTGTCGGCGTAGGCCGGACCGATCCCGCGCTTGGTGGTACCCAGCGCGTTCTTACCAAGGAAGCGCTCCGTCAAACGGTCGAGTTCCTGATGATAGGGCATGATCAGGTGCGCGTTACCGGACACCACGACCTTCGAGACGTCGACGCCCTTGGCGCTCAGGGAATCGAGTTCGGCGAGCAGTACCGCGGGATCCACGACGACCCCGTTACCGATCACCGGCGTGATGTGCGGGTAGAGCACGCCCGAGGGAACGAGTTGCAGGGCGAAGGCCTCACCGTTGACGACGATGCGGTGTCCGGCGTTGTGTCCACCTTGATAGCGCACCACCATGTCCATGTCACGAGACAAGAGATCGGTGAGTTTTCCTTTTCCTTCGTCACCCCACTGGGTACCGACTACCACGGTTGCGGGCACTGGACTCCCTCGAGACGGCCTCGTTGCCTAAAGAGCCTACCGCACCGAATTCGAGCCTCGAACTACTGGAAGGTGAGCACGCCTTCGGTCTGACCGACGGTGATGGTGTCACCATCCTTGTAGACGCCTTCGAGAACCGCGAGCGCGATCGGGTCCTCCAAGCGACGTTGGATGACGCGCTTGAGCGGTCGTGCACCGAAATCGGGATCGTATCCCTCGTGCGCGAGCGCCGCCGAGGCTTCGGGTGTGACATTGAGCGTAAGTCGCCGCTCGGCGAGTCGACGACGCAGTCGACCCAACTGGATACCCACGATGACCGCCAAGTCTTTTTCGTCGAGACTACGAAATCGGATGATGTCGTCGATGCGGTTGATGAACTCGGGACGAAAGAACGCCGAAGGATCCCCCGCCAGGTTGCTCGTCATGATGAACACGACGTTGGTGAAGTCGACCGTGCGCCCCTGACCGTCGGTCAGACGACCATCGTCGAGCACCTGCAACAGCAGGTTGAAGACATCGGGATGCGCCTTTTCGATCTCGTCGAGCAACACCACCGCGTAGGGCCGACGTCGAATCGCCTCGGTGAGTTGACCGCCTTCTTCGTAGCCCACGTAACCAGGAGGGGCACCGATGAGCCGACTCACCGCGAACTTCTCCATGTACTCGCTCATGTCGATGCGGATCATGGCCTTGTCATCGTCGAAGAGGAACTCCGCCAACGCGCGCGCGAGTTCGGTCTTGCCCACGCCAGAGGGACCGAGAAACAGGAATGACCCGATCGGTCGGTTCGGATCAGAGAGCCCCGCACGCGAACGACGAATGGCATTGGCGACCGCCACGACCGCGTCGTCTTGGCCGACGATTCGAGAATGGAGCAACTGCTCCATTCGAACGAGTTTGTCCACCTCGCCTTCGAGCAGTTTGGTGACCGGTACTCCGGTCCAACGGCTGATGACCTCGGCGATATCCTCGGCGTCGACCTCCTCTTTCAGGTAGGCACCGTTCGCCTGGAGAACGCCGAGCTCGCGAGTTGCCTCGTCGATCGCCTTGGCGAGCTCGGGAATTGTCCCGTAGCGCAGAGCCGCGGCGCCGTTGAGGTCGCCGTCACGTTCGAGCCGGTCCGCTTCGGCGCGGCGGTCCTCGAACTCTTGCTTGGCGGTCCTGATCTTCTGAATCGCTTGCTTCTCGGCCTGCCAGGTGGCCGCCATCTCATCGGACTTCTCACGCTGATCGGCGAGCTCTTGTTCGAGCTTCGCCAGTCGCTCGGCCGAGCGCTCGTCGGTCTCGTTACTAAGTGCCACCCGTTCGATCTCGAGTTGGCGAATGCGCCGTATCACTACGTCCAGTTCGGTGGGCATCGAGTCAATCTCGATTCGCAACTTCGAGGCCGCTTCGTCCATCAGGTCAATGGCCTTGTCGGGCAGGTTTCGATTGGGAACGTAGCGCTGCGAAAGCGTGGCCGCAGCGACCAGCGCCGCGTCTTGGATTCGCACGCCGTGGTGAACTTCGTAGCGTTCTTTCAGGCCTCGAAGAATCGCCACGGTGTCCTCGATGGAAGGCTCTCCCACGAAGACCTGCTGGAATCGACGTTCGAGGGCGGCGTCCTTTTCTATGTACTGGCGATACTCGTCGAGCGTCGTCGCGCCGATCAGGCGCAATTCACCTCGCGCGAGCAGTGGTTTGATCATGTTTCCAGCGTCCATCGAACCTTCGGCCGCCCCGGCGCCCACGATGGTGTGTAACTCGTCAATGAAGGTGATCACGTCACCTTGGGCGTCCTGGATCTCCTTCAAGACCGCCTTCAAGCGCTCCTCGAACTCGCCGCGGTACTTCGCACCCGCGACCATCGAGGCGAGATCGAGCGCGATGACTTTTCGCCCACGGAGCGATTCGGGCACGTCGCCCTCGACGACGCGCAGTGCCAGACCTTCGACGATGGCGGTCTTGCCCACGCCGGGTTCACCGATGAGCACCGGGTTGTTCTTGGTGCGTCGCGACAACACCTGGATGACGCGACGAATCTCGTCGTCACGTCCAATGACGGGATCGAGCTTGCCGGTTCGTGCGAGTTCGGTGAGATCTCGACCGTACTTCTCGAGCGACGCGAACGTCTCTTCGGGATTCTCGCTCGTGATCCTCGCCGAGCCCCTGATGCCGCGCAGGGCCTGCAGCAGGTTCTCACGCGTCGTGGCGAGCAGATCGGCCCACGCGACGATGACGTGATCGACGGACAAATACTCGTCACCGAGGTCGGCGCGAAGTTCGTCGGCGTCCTCGAGTCCCCGGCGCGCCTCGTTCGAGAGCCCGGGCTGAGAACCACCCACGGTACGCGGTTCGCTGGCCACCTTCTCGCCGAGTGAGGACGTGATGGACACTGGGTCCAGACCAGCCGCCAGCAGTAATGGGCGCGCGACGCCGTCGGCCTGATTGAGCAGTGCGAGCAGGAGATGCGCCGGCGTGACGTACGGGTTGCCTGCGGCGCCCGCTTGGGTCGACGCCGCTTGAAACGCTTCGCGGGTCTTGATGGTCCAACGTTGCGGGTCGAGTGCCATTTACTTACCTCCCCGCTGGCGGCGCGCGGCGTCGAAGAAGAGCGCGATGGTGTTCTGTACCGGCACCAGGTCGCGACGGTAGTGACGGTGCGTCTGTTCCACACTCGAGCGAACCTCGTTCGCGGTTTCGACGAGCTCTTGCTTCAACGCGTCAACTTCGGTTTCGAGCCGCATGATTCGCTTTACACCTTCGAGATTCACACCCTCGTTGGTGAGTTCCTGGATGCGACGTATTGCCACGAGGTCCGCCTCAGAGAAGCGCCGCGAACCGCCCGTCGTGCGCTGAGGACTCAGCAATCCGCTTCGTTCGTAATTTCGAAGCGTCTGGGGGTGAACACCAGCGAGCTCGGCGAAGACCGAGATTACGTAAACGGCGTGTTGGTGTCGTTCTGTCATGTTTCAACTTCCTCGTGCAGCGCGGTGGCCAGTTTCTCAACGAGCGTCCGCTGTTCCTTGTTCAATTTCTTGGGTACCGTGACGTTCACCGTGACCAGGAGATCGCCAGCGGCGTGCTTACCAGCGGCCGGTACCCCACGCCCTCGTACGCGCATCGTGGTTCCGGGCTGGGTTCCTGCGGCGATCTTCAAGGTGACTGGTTCGTCGAGCGTGGGCACCTCAACGGTGGTACCGAGCATGACCGCGGTGAGTGGCACCTTCACTGAGGTCGTGACATTGCGCGCCTTTCGGTCAAAGCGCGCGTCGGGGGTGACGTGCACGTCGACGAACAAGTCGCCGGCCGGACCGCCGTGGGTACCGGGATTGCCCTTGGACTTGAGGCGAATTCGCTGCCCGTCCACAACGCCCGCTGGCAATCGCACGTTCACACGACGCGACGACGGTTCACGACCGGTGCCCTGACACGTGGGACACGGCGTCACGATCCTCCCGCCGCGACCCTGGCAGACCGGACAAATACTGGACATCGCGAACGGTCCCTGGTCGTCGTTCAAGACGCCGCGACCCTGACAACGCTCGCACGTCACAAAACCCGTCCCGGGTGCGGCACCGCTACCGCCACAGGTGTGGCACGCGTCCGCGCTCGGCAGATTCACCGTCGTCGTGACGCCCTTGACGGCGTCGCGAAAACTCAAGTGCAGTGAGGTCTCCAGATCGGCGCCACGCGCCGCACGCTGGCGACGCTGACCGAACAGACCGCCGAAGATGTCACCCAGGTCACCCAGGTCGCCGGTCTGAAAGTTGAAGCCACCCGCGCCCGGACCGCCGGGGCGAAAACCGCCCGACGCACCTAGTCGACGCACCTCGTCGTATTCCTTACGCTTCTCCTTGTCGCCCAGCACGTCGTAGGCGACCGAGACTTCCTTGAACTTCTCCTCCGAACCCGGATTCGTGTCGGGGTGCAGTTCCTTGGCGAGTTTGCGGTACGAGCGCGTGATCTCCTTCTCGGTCGCACTCGACGTCAAACCCAGAACCTTGTAGTAGTCCGTATCGAACCACTCGCGTTCGGCCATCTAGCCCTTCACTCTCACCATCGCTGGGCGCAAGACCGCACCCTTCCAGCGGTAACCCGCGCGCAGCACGTCGTCGACCACTTGGTCCGCTTCGCCCTCGTCACCGGGCACGTGCGCCACCGCGTCGTGCACCTGGGGATCGAAGGGCGCACCGACCTCATCGATCCTCTCCAAGCCCTCCTTCTCGAGGGTGTCGAGCAGCAGCGACCTCGACTGTTCGAGTGCGGCCGCCTCTTCATTCGCCTCGCCCGCGAAGTGCGCCTGGGCCAGGTCCAATACGTCGAGTACCGGAAGCAACTTCACCACCAGCACACCCGCCGCGCGCACTGCGGATTCTTCGGACGTGCGTGCGACGCGCTTACGATAGTTCTCGAAGTCCGCCTGAAGGCGCTGGAGTGAATCGAGGTAGTCGTCTCGTTCGCGCTCCAGCTGACTGAGCGGGTCCGTCGGTTCGGCGCTCTTCGCTTCAACTACCCCGTCAGCGCCCACCTCGTCGTTATCGACTTGACCATTGGTCACCGCATTGTCGGTCACGGTTAATCAACGATCTCTGCGTCGACGATGTCGTCGTCGTTACCCGCCGGCGCCGCTGGTTCCGCGTTGGCCTTGGCGGCTTCTTCGTACAGGCGCTGGCTGAAACCTTGACTCGCCGTGAGCAATTTCTCGCTCGCGTTCTTGATTGCTTCAATGTCGCTGGCGTTGAGCGCTTCCTTCAAGGAGCTGAGTGCTCCTTCAACGTCCTCGCGCTCGGTGCCCTGGAACGACTCGGCCTGATCCTTCAGCAGCTTCTCGGTCTGATACACGAGCCCGTCGGCGTTGTTACGAACCTCGGCCTCGTCACGACGTTGACGGTCCTCTTCGGCGTGGGCCTCGGCGTCGCGCACCATGCGGTCGATCTCGTCTTTGGAGAGCGACGAGCCACCAGTGATGGTCATCGACTGGGTCGCGCCGGTCGCCATGTCCTTGGCTGAAACGTGGACAATCCCGTTCGCGTCGATGTCGAAGGTGACCTCGATCTGAGGTATGCCACGGGGCGCGGGCGGGATCCCCACCAACTGGAACTTGCCCAGGGTCTGGTTGTAGGACGCCATCTCTCGCTCACCCTGGAGCACGTGCACCTCAACCGAGGGCTGGTTGTCGTCGGCAGTCGTGAACGTCTGTGATTTCTTGGTCGGGATCGTCGTGTTGCGGTCGATGATCCTGGTCATGACGCCACCCTTGGTCTCGATACCGAGCGACAGGGGCGTCACGTCGAGCAACAGGATGTCCTTCACGTCGCCCTTCAAGACGCCCGCCTGGACGGCGGCGCCGATAGCGACGACTTCGTCGGGGTTCACGGTCTTGTTCGGTTCCTTGCCCGTGACCTTGGTGACGAGTTCTTGAACGGCGGGGATTCGCGTAGAGCCACCCACGAGGATCACGTGATCGATCTTGTCCAGGGTGAGTCCCGCGTCCTTGATGGCCTGATCAAACGGCTTGCGGCACCGTTCGACGAGGCTCGCCGTGAGCTCGTTGAACTTGGCGCGCGTCAACTTGAGGTCGAGGTGCTTGGGGCCGTCGGCCGTCGCGGTGATAAAGGGCAGGTTGACCTGGGTCTCTTGGACCGCGGACAACTCGATCTTGGCCTTCTCCGCCGCTTCCTTCAAGCGCTGTACCGCCATCTTGTCCTGGGAGAGGTCGACACCTTCGGTGTCCTTGAAGGTCTTGACGAGCCATTCCATGACGGCGTCGTCCCAGTCGTCCCCACCGAGGTGGGTGTCACCGTGGGTCGACTTCACTTCGAAGACGCCGTCGGCGATGTCGAGGACGGACACGTCAAAGGTGCCACCGCCGAGGTCGAAGACCAGCACGGTCTGCTCCTGGCCGGCCTTGTCCAAGCCGTAGGCGAGGGCCGCGGCGGTCGGCTCGTTCACGATGCGCAACACTTCGAGCCCGGCGATCTGACCGGCCTCTTTGGTCGCGGTGCGTTGGGCGTCGTTGAAGTACGCGGGTACCGTGATGACGGCCTGGGTGACCGTGTCGCCCAGGTACGCCTCAGCGTCACGCTT
>JBEKWQ010000063.1:0-8524 GCA_049512875.1 Acidimicrobiales bacterium | reverse complement strand
ATCGTCGATGGGACGTACTACCAGACCCTTGACATTCGATTCGAGCGGGCGGACACCGTTATCTTCTTCGACATGTCTCGGTGGCGCTGCCTTTACCGAGCGATCTTTCGAAGCGTGCGACATTTTGGCCAGGACGTACAGGCCGAAGGGTGTCCGGAACATTTCGACCCGACGTTCATCAAGTTCATCTACCACTTTCCTCGCGACGTGAAGCCGAGGATTGACGAGGCCCTTGCCCGGCACGTCTCCAGCGTGTCGGTGATCAAAATCGAATCGACCCGCGATGCCGCACGCTTTCTTGATTCCCTTCGCGACTCGTAGCGAAACGGTCGAGTCGCGCACCTGATTACTACGTGAACGAGTAGCGTCGAAGCCTCTGTGAACCCTCGTCGATGTCGATGACGTCCTCGAGTTTGCCGCCGCACCTCTCGATAACGCACGCTGAGCCGACGTTGTCATCGAGACACGTCACGAAGACGCGCTTGACGCCTTGGCTGCGCGCGATGATAAGGGCTTGTCGCAGCATCTCGGTGGCGTAGCCACGGCGACGATAGGCGGGTAGGACCCCGTAGCCAATGTGGCCACCCGACCTCTCGAGCCCCTTGTTCAGACTGAATCGCACACGGACGCTTCCCACGATGACACCGTCGACGTCAGCGACCAGTTGTACTGAGGGCACGAGGCCGACCGAAAGACTGAGACCACGACGGTGCTCGTCGATTGTTCGAAGCCACGTGCGCCAATCTGTGGTCTGGTCCCAGTCAAGAAGAAGGCGCCAACCGCCTTCTTCCATGATCGCGTTCGCTTCGCGGGCCGACATCTCGTCGTCGAGCGTGTAGGGACGCAGCCGTAGACGCGCCGCGCTCGCTAGTGGATCGGGTCCCGGACTCAAGGGTTCGATCAGAAGTTCGGTTCGAAGCTCGGGCGTAGTGCGACGCCACTCTTGCCGTCGAGCGGCTTCGCGCACAGGATCTGATGGATCTCCAGGTGGTGGCGTTCGAATCCCACGGCTGAACCGGCCATGTAGAGCCGCCAGACCCGAGCGCGCTGGTCGCCGACTTCTTCGACCGCCTCGTCGAAACGTTTGACGAGGTTTTCGACCCAGTGGCGAAGGGTGAGCGCGTAGTGCTCGCGCAGGCTCTCAAGATGGCGCACTTCAAAGCCGTGCGCTTGGAACATCGAGACCATCGTGCCGACCTCGTGGAGTTCACCGTCGGGAAAGACGTAACGCTCGATGAACGCACTGCCGTTCTTGGACGGTCCTCGCATTCCTAGGGCGATCTGCATTTGGCGATTCCGTTCCGAGGCTTTGGAAGGTTGGGGATCGGGGTCAAAGGAAACCGGGCGACCGATGGCGTGGTTGAGGAAACGACCGCCTGGCTTGAGCAGATCAAACAGACATTGGCCATAGGCCGCGAGTGATCGACGGCCCACGTGTTCAGACATGCCGATCGAACTGATCGCGTCAAAGGGTCCGTCCCTCACGTCGCGGTAGTCCTGGAGGCGGAATTCCACGAGGTCCGACACGCCGACGAGTTTGGCTTGTTCGGTGGCGTAGCGTCGCTGGGGCTCTGAGAGGGTCACGCCCACTACGTTCGCGCCGTATTCCTTCGCCGCGTGAATTGCCATGGCGCCCCACCCGCAGCCAACGTCCAGCAGGCGCTTACCTGGTTGCAGATCGAGCTTTCGCGCCACGAGGTCAACCTTGCGACGTTGGGCGATCTCGAGGGTGTCGTCGGGGGAAGCAAAGACCGCGCACGAGTACGTCATCGAGGGACCGAGGACCATCTCGTAGAAGCGATTGGAGACGTCGTAGTGGTGCGAGATGGCGTCCTTGTCGCGCGCGCGACTGTGCAGCGAGCCGCGCTGGCGCGCTTCGATCGTTGGAGGCGCCAGTCGCTTGAATGCTGCGGTGCCGACTTCGGAGGCGAGGCCGCGAAGGTTCGCGAGCGTGAGGATGCGACCAAGCGGAGGGACCTGGAGCGTGAAGAGGGCATCAAGGTCACCGTCGACCTCAATGTCGCCAGCGACGTAGGCACGGGCGAGTCCGAGTTCGCCCGGTCGGCTGATGAAGCGTACTAGTGCGTCGCGACTGAGAATCTTGAGCGTGATGCTGTTGGCGGGTGACTCGACGCTCGGCGAGGCGCTACTGCCGTCGAACGCTTCGACGCGAAACGGCAACTGACCATCGAAGATGGATGAAACAAATGACGCAACGTCCACGGAACCCTCCCGACTCTCGGCAACTTCGTACAGCCGTTCTACTAGAAAGTTGACCCCACGAGTCACGTCGGGGCTAAGAGAAGTTTAGGAACCGCCACCCAAGGCGAATTCTTCCATCACGTGCCACGTGGCCGGCTCGTCGCTGCCCACGAGCAGCGAGACGCGGTGCGCGCTGGCGTGAATGGGTAGCCCCGCCGAGAGGGCCGAGTCCACGACGTCGAGTTGGTCGGGTGACGCGCGGTCGGCGACGGTCAGATGCGCGAGCACACTTTCGAAGCGTCCCTCGTAGGGTGGGTAGTCGGGAAAAAGTTCAGTGACGACCCGAGTGAGCTGATCGAACGGTTCTACGGGCGAAGGTGCCAGATAGAGGACCCGGTCATCGAAGCGACGAGTTTGCGTGAGTGAGAATTCGAAGGCCGAGAAGGTGCCGAAGAGAGAGTTCAGTTGGACCTTCAGCGCGTCATCTATCAAGCGGGGTGGCACGAATGGATAGAGGACGGTCACGTGGGCGGGTACGCCGAAGATCGCCGCCTGGTCGAACTGTCTTCGCCACGGTCCCACGAGGTCCTCGCACTCGGGGACCAGGAGAACCAGCGCGCTTTCGTCGATCGACATCGCGCTGTAGGTTACGACACCGGGGACCGAAGGACCCGCTTGCATTCGCTGGGGGTTTGGCTACACTCCGAACAACGGGCCTAGTGGGCCTGTTCGTGAGCCTCGAGGTGGACGTTGAAGGGATCTGACGTGGGAATCATCATCGCATCTATAGCGGGTGTCATTGTCTTGCTGGTGATCTTCGCAATCGTGAAGGCCGTTCGCATCGTCCAACAGGGCTTCGTTGGCGTCATCACCCGCTTTGGCGAGTTCAAGGACATCAAGAATCCGGGTCTGTGCTTCATCATCCCCTTCATCGAGGTCATGAAGATCGTCGACGTGCGCGAAACACCGAGAACGGGCGACCGTCAACAGGTGATCACCCGCGACAACGTGGCGGTCATCGTGAACGCAACGATCTTCAGTCAGGTCGTGGACGTGCGCCTCGCGCTCTTCACCAACTCGGACTACCTGGTGAGCGTCGACAATCTCGCTCGAACTTCAGTGCGCGCGGTCTTTGGCAGCATCACGCTGGACGATGCGTTCTCCCAGCGTGAGCGCATCGGCACGATGCTCCAGACGCAGATGGAAGAGGCGACCGATAAGTGGGGCGTGCGGATCAATCGAGTCGAGGTACTCGAGATCACTCCGCCTGATCAGATCCTTCAAGCCATGGCCTTACAGAAGCAGGCGGACCAGGAGAAGCGTGCGCGAATCCTCGAATCAGAGGGTCAGCAGCAGTCCGCGGTGAACGTGGCCGACGGACAGCGCCAAGCCGCCATCAAAGAAGCCGAGGGTGGCCAGCAGGCCGCAATCCTGCGCGCCGAAGGAAATCGCCAAGCCCAAATTCTCGAGGCCGAAGGCCGGGCCCAAGCCATTGCCTCGGTCTACGCCGCCATCAAGGCGGCGGCGCCGGACCCGACGTTGGTCGCGATTCTTCAACTCGACACCCTGGCCAAATTCGCCGAGAGCGACAATACCAAGTTGATAATCCCGGCCGAGAGCGCGGCGTTACTCGGCGCGGTCCAGGCAATCAGGAGCGTGATGTCCGAGGTGCCGAGCACGACGCCAACGGCCTAGTCGTTTCGGCACGGTCGCGTCGAACGAGCCATATATATAGGGGTAGGTTCGACAGGTCAGGCGGGCTCCACCCACAGGGTGGTGCCGTAGGTCTTTCGCACGACGATGGGCGATCCGGCGGGGATGGGTTCCATCCAATCGGTGACCGCCTTCCAGGATTCGCCCTGAATCTTGACCCTTCCCGGGTGATTCTCGTCGCCGACGGTCTCTTCGACCATTCCCTTCAGATTCGTCAGGGCACTCTTGGTTGGTCGTGAGAGGTCGGTCAAGAGTGCCCGATGGAAGTTCTTCACGGCAAAGGGCCGTAGCGCCGCCAAGGTCACGCCTGAGATGATGAGCCAGAACACCGCTTGCAAGGCAAAGGCCACGCCAGCGAACGAGAGGATCAACGCAACCGCGGCCCCAAAGCCGATGAATAGGGCGATGAAGGCGTTGGTATGGATTTCTGCCACGATGCAGACAAGGAGAATCACCAACCAAAAAACTATGGCCATGATGTGGAGTATATGGTTCAGGCCTCGGTTTGACCCTTGGGAAGGGTACGGGTTCGCGCGGCTCTTTTCCTAGGTGCGTCAACGGGTCCTGGCCCGGGCGCCACGACGATTGTGGAGTGAGCGGACGAGGCCCAAAATTCCTTGACGATGACCTGGATGGTCGCGGCGATGGGTACCGCGAGCAGGACGCCGACGAGTCCGCCGAACATGCCCGAGATCCACGATCCAACCTCCGCGCCCACCAGGATTGCGATGAAGACGACCAGGGGATTGAGCTTCACGGTCTTGCTCATGATCACCGGGTAAAGCACGTGGTTCTGGAGGAGCATCACGATCAGAAAGACGACGAGCATGATGATGCCCGCGGTCAAGGAGTGAATGGCGGCAAAGAGGACCGTCGGGAAACCCGCCAGGGCTCCACCGATCGTCGGCAGGAAGTCAACCAGCAGGACCCATATGGCGAACAACAGCGCGAAGGGCACTCCGAGGATCTCGAGCGTTACGAAGACCGCGACCGCCGCGACCGCCGATATCACCAGGTTCGCGAGCATGTAGCCGAGGGCAGCCTTGGAGATCGCGGCGCTGATGCGCCGCGTGCGTTCGGCGTGTTGTGGTGCGAGCATGCCGATGATCGCCTCACGGATCTTGGTCGCCTCGAGTAGCAGGATCATCACGAACGCGAACATCGTCACCAACGCGAAGAGCACCGTGATGGCGCCTTTGCCAAGGGCCAGGGCCGGCTTGCTCAAGTTCTTGGCCACTGAGATCAACTTGCCCGAATTTTTGTGAATCCAGTTCTCGACGTGGTAACGACGCAGCAACTTGCCGAGCCAACCTTTGCCGTGCTGGGCACGTTCCACGTACGAAGGAAGGGTGTGCGAGAGGTGGGTCAGGCTGTTGACGAGTGGGTCGCCGAAGGCGAAGGCCAGGGCCGAGAAGATGATGACCGTGCCCAGCGCGACGATGGCGACCGCGTAGCCGCGTCGCTTTATCTTCCAGCGCTCAAGGCCGTCGACCATCGGGTTCAAAAGCAGTGCGACGAAGCCACCCACCAACATCAGCAGCAGGATGTCGCGTAGACGATAAAGCAGTTTTCCGGTCAGGTAGACCACGACGACGACCATGACTGCGGTGATGATGGTCAACAACGGTACGTCGTTGAGTTTCGCGCGCAGGATTATCCGAGCGCGACGGGTCTCGGGGTACTCCTCATCGGGGGTCTTGTCCGCCACTTCGCTCCTCGGCCGTCCTCGCTTTACGTTACTCCGAGGCATCTGTCAATTCCGTAAGGCGAGCGTGACGCCGTTCGCGGCGTCAACCCGTCGGGTCGGCGTGCCTCATTGAACCGTAGCGGCGCCGGAAGAGCACGTAACAGACACCGCCCGCGATCGTCGGCACCCAGTACGAACCAAGACGAAACACGAGAGTGGCAAGTACGGCGCTGGAGCTGGGAACGTTGGCGAGCACGAGCAGTCCACTGAGGCTCGCCTCGACGATGCCGATCCCACCCGGCGTGATGGGAATGAGTGCGATGACCGCGGTCGCGGCATAGGCGAGGAGCACCAGCGAAGGGTTCGGCCGCGCACCGGTGGCGCGAAGCGCAGCGAGCAAGCTCATATAGTCAAGTCCGATACGGCCAGCGACCAAGAGCACCGCCTTCCACCAGTTCTTGCCCAGGTCGGTGCGAACGAGGTCGCGTTCCTTCACGAGCCGGGCTGGCAGGTCGTCACTCGCACGCTTCAGTCGAGGCATCTTCTTGATGATCCATTGCAGCGCGCGTCCGAGAAGCAGCAATGGCTTGTCAGTCGAGAGCAACACGGCACCCAGGGTGGCGATCAAGATGAAGCCGACAACACCAAGTTCGGCGGCGTGCACGAGACCCGAACTAACTGAGCCGCCGACGAGAACGGGTAGCGCAAAGATTGGTAACGAGAACAATCCCGCGATGCCGATGATCGACGAGACGGCGAGACCACCGCCCGCCTGCACGGCATCGATACCCGACGCTTCGAGCATTCGAAACTGCACACTCGCACCAACCGCGTCGCCGCCTGGCAAAGTGTTCGTGACCGCGTTGCCGGCGAGACCGGCGGTCACGACCGCGAACCAGTCGGGGGTTCGCAGTACGAGACGAAGCAGGGCCATCGCGCACACGAAGCTAGACGCCTCGGCCAGTAACGCGAGCGCAAACCACCACAGAGAGAGCGACGACAATCGTGGCCACGAGGAGATGACGCGAACAAGAGCGGGGAGAACGATGTAAAGACTGAGGCCGGCGATGATGACGGCGATGACGCGACCGACCGATGACTTTGCCTGGCGTGGCGGCGAATCCATGCCTAACGGTTTAATACATTCGCAACGGCATCGGACACAAGTATTCGATCATTGTCGGTTACAGGTATCAAGTTCATGATTGCTCTGGCCATCCGCTCGCCAGCATGGCGAGTGAGCCATCACGTGGAATAGAAATCCAACCTTCTCGAAGTGCCGCGTCGCGAAGAGCAAGTGGTATCGACTCGCTGAGACCGATCAGTGCGGCGCGGCTCACCAGTGAGGCGATCAACGAATCGAGTACGTTATCGTCCTCGACGCACCAGGCCTGCTGCTCGTCCGTGAATGCGAGCCACGTTGACGTCGTGTTCGCGATGTCTTCAACCAGCGCGCGACGCGTTTCGAAGTTTGCTTTGCCTTTGTAACCCTTTGAGAGAAATCCCCAACGTGCCAGTGCCGCTGCGGGGTAGACCTCGATCACGCGCCCCGAACCATCTAAGGGAGGACGCGGCGTGATTCGCGCGAAGATCGCCGCAGCCCTCATCGTAGGAATGGCGATTCGGTCGGTCGCCACTGAGAGTGGTAGCGGTAATTTGAGCGAATCATGAACCCAGTTGTCCGTGCTACGTAGTCGATAGTCCTTCAGGTTCGTCCTATGTTCGTAGTGGGCGGGCCACGATCCATCGTGGGCGTGCATGCGCAGGGCTTCGACAAATGGAGACGGCCATCCGAGCGGAACGTCGATTCCAAGTTTGGCGACACGCGAAACGAGGTCCAAGATGTAGTCGTCGTCACAAGATGTTTTCAACTCAGTGACGATCCCACCGCGCGTGCCCCACTCGATCACACAAGCTGCGGTATTGGAAGCCTGGGACGCGAAATCCACGCCGCCAGTTGAGCTGGTCTCGGTGACAACCATCACGACCTCTCGTCGAGTTGTCGTAGCCCTTCGAGTGCGATCCGTTCGAACGTTGTCATGTCGAAATCAAAGAGAGAGTCTGGTTCGGGCCAGTGGACGACGAGTTCGCTGATACCAAGATCGCGATAGCGGCCCGCCCAGTCGACGAAAGCGTTCAGCGAGACGAGAGGTCGTTCATTGGAGAGCCCGTCGAGTAACACTGTCGTGATGTCGCTGAGGTTTCGTCCGTGTCGTTCGAGTGCGCTACGCAAGTGAGTGAGTTGACGAGTGACGTTCTCTTCGCAACTCGATTCGTCGGGATCCGAACCGTGCGTCACCCAACCCTGGGCCACTCGCGCAGTGAGGTCCATTCCTCGAGGGCCCGTGGCGGCCACGAAGATCGGTGGTCGAGGTTGCTGCACCGTTCCGGGAAGCATCCTCGCTTCGATCGCGGAGTAGAAGACGCCTGGTCTGGTCGTGACGGGTTCGCGCAACAACTGGTCGAGCAGACCCACGAACTCCTCGAAGCGATCGCTGCGCTCTTTCGCCGTCCATGCCCCATGGCCGAGAACGGTGGCGTCGTTACCAGTGCCACCCGATCCGACGCCGACGATGAGTCGACCACCAGACACGTCGTCGAGTGAGAGCAGGTCCTTCGCGAGAGGAACGGGGTGGCGAAAATTTGGCGAGGTGACGAGCGTTCCAACCTTCAACCTTAAAGTTTCAAGTGAGGCGCCCGCGAGGGTGGGTATCGCCCCGTACCAGGAACGATTCTCCAGTCGTTTCCAAGAAAGATGATCGTAGGTGTACGCCGCGTGAAAGCCGAGCGCCTCGGCGCGTCGCCACTTTTCCCTCGAGGTCGCCCAACCTTGGAGTGGCAGGATCACCGTGCTCAGCCTCATGAGACGACTCTAGGGAATTTCACCACGCGCGCCGAAACGCTGCTGATATTGCGACGATT
>JBEKWQ010000062.1:0-8540 GCA_049512875.1 Acidimicrobiales bacterium | reverse complement strand
CTTAAGTTGCGACGATATTGTCCGCGAGTTCCTAGGTGACGAGGTCGGTAATCTCCTGCACTACGATCCCATCGCGCGAGAAGGTGAGGATCCTGAGGGCATACACCAACTTCGCGTGTCGTGCCGTCGTCTTCGAGCCGAACTCACCGTCATGTACGAGGTCTTTCAAAGAGACGCCATTGACCGTTTGCTCGGTGAACTGCGTTGGTTGGGTAAGACACTCGGACGACGCCGAGACCTCGATGTCCGTCGCGCGTTGTTTGAACACGTCAAAGGAGAGATGCCGCGTTGGCTCGCCACCTCACTGCTCGAAAGACTGAAGGAGCACACCATCGAAGAAGACAGGCGAGTCCAACGACTGCTCGACTCTGATCGATACCGCCACTTGATGGCATCCCTCGCTGAGGCTGTCGTGCGACCCCATCTCAACGCGAGTGCCCTCACCCCCGCCGCTGACGTGCTCGGTGCCGGCCTTTGTGACGCCCTCGCGGCACTCGTGACCAAAGTCGAAGCCGTCGGGCCGAAACCAACATTCGAACAGCTACACGAGATCCGTATCTTCGCCAAGAGAGTCCGCTACAGCGCCGCCCTCTCGTCGACGTTGTTCGCGCCTCGAGCTAAGAACATTGCAAACTCACTTGAAGAGGTGCAAACCGTGTTGGGCGAACTTCACGACCGAGTCCTCGCACTGGACTACTTCAAGAACGAATTCAATGACTATCTCGTCGAACATCCTTCGGCGGACCTCGCGAAGGCCAGAGCACGCGTCGAGCGCAAACTCACCCGCGAGATAAAGCGACTGAATACCCAGTGGCGCCAGCCCTACGCCGAAGCGCGTCGCTTCGGCGCGGCGCTGTGTCGACCCTCCACGCCTCGGTGACTCACTAGATCGACCCGACGTCGACCATGAACGCCAGCAACTCTGGCGTCGCACAGAAGATCGGGTGGCGAAGCACGGGAGCGGACGTCTCAAGTTCTTCGTCGAGGTAGTCGCCGGCGACGCCCCCCGCTTCGCGCAGGATGAGCAGTCCGGCTAAGTAGTCCCAGGGATTGAGCGAGGACCGATTCGCGACGCCGTAGACGTCCAAGGAACCATCCGCCACCAAGCAAATCTCGAGACTCGCGGCGCCCATCGAGCGGCTCTGGGACCAGCCAAGGTGACGAGACGGCAATCCCGAGAAACTCATGATCGACTGTTCAACGAGCGTCTGACCGCTCGTTCGGATCTGCTCGCCGTCGCGCGTGGCCCCACTCGACTTCTCTGCTTCAAAGACCACCCCGTCCGCCTGATTCATGACGAGCCCGGCAACGAGTTCCTCGTCGCGCAGTACCGCCAGGCTGGTCGCGTAGAACGGCACGCCGCGATCGCAGTTGGTCGATCCGTCGATTGGGTCAACGACCACCGTGAACTCGCCTCTTCCCGTGACGCCCGACTCTTCACTGACTATTCGAAATCCCGCTCCACCGAGCACACGCAATGCGACCTCATCGGCGACGAGGTCCACGTGGTACTGCGTCGCACGCGCGCCAGAAAAACCACGTCGGCGATGGTTTTTCACGGCTTCGCCGATTTCGAGCGCGCACGCGCGAAGCGGCGTCAAAATGTCATCGCTCACGTAATCACGCTAGTGGACCCACCCACTATCCTGAATAGCAATGGCCGCCATTGATGTCGCTGGTTTCGTTGCTGACCTCAAGGATCACGCGGTTACGCACGGCTTCCACGTGCACGACGAACGACACTTCGTCGAGACCTATTCACTTCGCCAGGCGTGGGAGGTCGACCTGCATCCCGAAGACGGTTGTGGCGGGCCGATCGATCTGCACATCGAACTCGACGTTGATCCGCGAACGCTGCTCGCCTTCGAAGACGCCGTGCTGGGTCTGCCCGACGACGTCGACCCGCCCGACGAATTTCATTTTCCTCTGGTCCTGACTTGGAGCCTGCCACCAATGCCCCATGGCCCCGACCTGCTTCGCCTCGCGATCGATCTCGCGCCAATCGGCGGCATGGAAATGCCGCTCGAGGTCACCGCGACCGACACTTTCGCGTCACCCACCGAGGCGAGCGAACGACGCATTTCTATCGTGGCGCGTCGAGCCATCTCGCTGAGCCAAGTCGCCAAAGGCGAAGACCCGCTGTGCGACATCTTCGAGCGAGGACACAGCGTCAGCGACTTCTTGCTGCAGGCCGCCGACTCGTGGCTCGGCTAAGACGACCACTCTCGATCCTCGCGCCACTGATAATCGCGGGCGCGTTACTCAGTTCGTGCGGCGTGGGAGGAGCGGTGATTGAGGCGCGAACATCGTGTCGATACGTCCATAAGGCGCTGCTGATCCAAGCCCAGAGCAACGAGCCGGGCCTCAGCGTTTCACGGCGAGCCACCTTGCGGGCCAACGCTCTCGCAGAACTCCTAAAGGGCACGCAGTCGGCGGCGAACGCGACGTCGATGGATGGAAGTTGGAATGCACTGCAAACCACCATCAACGAGGCCGAACGCGTGCCCCTGAGCGACGTGGTCGCCTCGCTAGCACGGATATGTCAGGTCGCTGACTCCACCTCGCCCTACCTGAACTAGCGGGGACTACTTCTGAGGGAAGCGCTCGTAGAGCCAGGCGAGGGAGTTCTCCTCGAGCATTGCGTCTTCCCAGCCGATCAGTTGGTCCTCTAAGCCAGCGAGTGACGGTACTTTGGCGATGATGACAACAGTGAGGTCGGTGACCGCTTCATCGGAGACGAGGAAGTCCCCGAACATGTCCTCATTCACGTCGGCCTCGGGCTCGACCATCAAGTAGAGTTCGCCGGTCGCCTCGACCCACGACAATTCGTACTCGTTATCAGACGCGTCGGTCCACTCCGAGCCGAATTCGAATTCGGCACTCTCACGACGCGCTTCGTTTTGCTCGTAGAAGGCTTCAATGTCCATCAGCCCAGCCTACGCCGCCACTATGTGCGCGCGATAGTGCGCGCTTCGGGTCACACTCTCGGTCATGAGAAATGGAACCCGACACGGCGTCAGCGACGTCGTCCTTTGGTGCGTGGCGCGCTCTCTACTAGGCGCCATGACAACCAAAGCAGACGTATTAGGACAGCTACGGCGGGAATGGGCGCGCGTAGGACGAACGAGCGAGGCACGAAAGGCCCTCGAAATACTTAATTCACGCCACCCGAGTTTGGGCCTGGCGTCGCTCAACGACCTTTGTGACGTCGTGAAACTCCTTGAGCGCGGGGGCGGTCGTGGCGTGCTCGAACGAGCCGAGATCGTCCGAGCGCTCCTGGAAGAATCCAGTGACGCGGCGATCCATCGGGCACTCCTGCAGACATTGCTACCCGGCGTCGTCTCGGTGTGCCGTCAACTTCGCTTTGGCGAAGGGATCATCGACGATCCGAGCGAGACGCTCGCCATGGCCCTCGGGCTCGCGAGCGAGCTCCTCGTGGACTGGTCCGGCCAGTCACGCCAGTACGCCGCACCGGACATCCTCTCGGCGCTGCGTGGACGACTGCGCCGCTGGTTATTAAAGGAGAAGGCCGCCCGCCGGGCCGTGTCGTACTTCGAACAGGGCGATGAACCAGCCCGCGAGGACTCACCCCTCCTGGCCCGACTGGTCAGTTTCCGGGGTAGTCAGTACGAACGGATTGCTCATCTCACCTACGCGCGCGTCTTTGAGGGTCGATCATTGCGAGAACTCGCGAGCGAGGACCGTAGCGCCCCAGGATCACTCCAGGCCGAACTGCAGCACTTCGCCGTCCGACACCTCCTCTAGAACCAGAGAGGCACCCGAGGAAACCCGTGAATAGCAATTACCCACCAATACCCCTATCCTTCGAGGACCATGACCAAGCCACGATTCACTCTCCGAGGGGCTCACGTGTTGATGTGGTCGAGCCCCCTTTTGCTCCTCGTTCTGGTCTTCACGCTTACGAGTTCGAGCACGACTCCCGCGGCGCACCACCGCGCGAACGTCGTGCACGCCTTAGGGACCTCGACGAAGGCCAGTACGACGACCACGTCCCCGGTGACCTCGACGACGCTGGCTCCGAGTACGACGACGGTCGCGCCGAAAAGGCCATCCGCCTTCGTGACCAGCTCGACCGTCAAGCCGACCGCGCCCACTACCAGCGTGAACGTCGCGAGCGGCGAGCTCGAAGGTCTCGTCAGTTCCGCGGTTCCCGTCGTCGACATCCCTCTACAGGGACCAGGCAACTGGAACCTCTCAACGACCTCGCCCAGCCTCGACCGACTCGATTGCGCGACCTCATCGCTCGCGGTGAGCGGCTCGATCATCGTTCCCACCAGCCAGGAGTGCCAACTCCAAATAGCCTCAGCCACGACGGGGGCGTCACTCACGTGGCTACTTACTCCGGCGCACTAAGACGTTTCGGTACGGGCCCGCTGCACGGTGCGGGGCTGGTCATCTACTTCTTTCTTCTGCCCTAAGTGGTGGCGAGCAAGTGGGGCTTGACTCGCCACCAGTCCAACGGCGCACTGGTGCGAATGCTGCTCGTGGCTCTCGCGGTCTTCTGGCTCGCCTTTCTCGTCCAACTCGTTGCGAACATCGTGCGACTTCGCCACGGCACACGACTCAACGCAAACGGCAGCGCGTGGCTCGCGGGTCTCGTAGTGGCGGCTCTCCCCTTCCTCGTCACTCCGGCCGCGTCGGGCGCCACGCTAGGGACCGTTTCGCCCGTCGCCACGAGCGTCACCACGTCCAGCTGGCTGAAGGACACGCCCGCGCACCGGACCGCTCGTCCTCGTCCCGCTAAGGGCGCGCCGGACGCCTTCGCCGGTGGTCTGCCGCTCGCCCTCGTCGCCAAGCGTCGATTCGATCAATTGCACCAACAAGAGATCGAACCAGACGAACAGGACATCGACAGTGATGTCGATCTGTTGCGCAGTCATGACCCCACCTTGCTCGCCCAAGTGCGTTCGCTCATCGGCGACCAGGTCTGCGGGATACTCCTGGTGCCACCCGACGTCGAGTCCCTGGCCCCTTCGTTAAGCACCGACGCGATCGTCGTACGCGTGCTGAGCCACGACGACCAGGGGACGCTGCTCGCCTTCGCGCGCGAGGGTGGTCACCTCGCCGTTGACGCCACGACGAGCCCCGAAGAAGTCGTGGCGTCGTGCGTGTCCCTACACCGTGGACGCCTGGCCTTCGAGTCGAGCGTTGGCGACCTTTTGCGTTCGCTCGCCACCCGAAGTCTGCGTAGTACCACGGTTGTCTACCTCGGTCCAGCGCGCGAACTCGACGATGAACTGCGAGCGTGCTGCGTGACCCTCGAGCGAACCGGCGACGCGCACAGCGAAGCACCCTTTCGCTTCACGTCGACGTCGGCACCCGCGTACACGACGCCGGTCACCACCCACGGCGACGTGCGCGTGCAACTCTTGCGCGTCGATCCACAGATTCAGGGACTCGCGGAGGCCTTCACGCCGACCCTTCGCCGGCGCTGCATCGAGATGGTGGCGTACCTGGCGCTACACCGCGCTGAACCCGTCACCGGCGAACGATTGCGTACCCGAGTCCTCAGTCACGCCAACGTGGACGCGTCCTCACGCACGCTCGCCAATACCGCCAGCGCCGTTCGGCGAAGCTTGGGTGCCGATGAGGCGGGAAGCCGCCTGCACCCGGTGACGTCCTTGGGTCTCTACACGACCCACGGGGTCACCAGCGACGTCGAGAACTTCCACGCACTCATACGGTCCGCTCGAAATCTCGCCGCCGAGGACGCGGCCGTCCTCGCGCGCGAGGCCCTGCAGTTGGTCCACGGCGAACCGCTCGCCAGTGCCTTGCGGGGCTTCGAATGGTTCCTCGTGGAGGGTTCGTTCGCCCAACTGCAACGTGACGGGGAGTGGGCGGCGCTGCTCGTCCATCACGAGGCCATGCTCGAAGAACACTACGAGTTGGCGTTCTGGGCGTTACGCCAGGGTCTACTCGTGGACCCCTACAGCGACGCGCTCACCGAGGCCCTCAGCCGAGTACCGCGCCTACGCGAGTTTGGCGGCGATCGAGCCGGCCGAGCGAAGGACCAGGCCGTCAGCCCCGGCCACGCTGTAGCGGTGGGCTGGTCGTTCGATCGCCTCAGCAATCAGGTCAGTCAGTAAGGTCGCGAACGACACCGTCGGATCGACGAACAGGTATTTTGACAACGAGCCGGGGATCGTATTGATCTCGTTGACGTACAACTCGTCTTCATTCCACAAGAAGTCCAGACGCGCGACCCCACGAACCGCTGCGACGTCGGCGATCGTGCGCGCACTCTGCTCGACAAGTTCCTCTTGGCCTGGCGCGAGCACGGCGGGCAACTCACGGGGCGCCGACACCATTCCCTCTCCACCGACGTACTTGTCGCGATAATCGAGGATCTCGGCGCCACCGGGACGTCGAAGGGGCTTCTCGATGCTCGAGACGCTGAGACGTGGGAAAGTCCGCAGGGCCACCTGAACGTCGGTGAGATCCGCGCGAAACGGCTCGACGACACAACCGCTCGCCAGGTGCGGGTTCGTCGACAACCTCGCGAGCGCAGTCGAGAGGTCACGAACCACGTCGATGCCGATGGACGAGCCGCCATATCGCGGTTTCAAGATGTAGGGACCTTCAAAGGGCAGCGACGTCGTTGACGACTCCAATAAGGCGCGCGGCAGCGTGGGCAGCCCGGCCGCGGCCACCACGGCACCGAAGGCCCACTTGTCCATACCCAAGGCCGCTCCGGCCACGCTGGGTCCGCTGTAGCTGACGCCCGCGAGATCGAGGACCGCTTGAAGGGTCCCGTCCTCGCCCGGTCCACCGTGCGTGCACAAGACCACGGCGTCCAAGTCGAGTCGACGGTCCTTGGCGAGCTTCGAGCCCGGGGCGAAGAAGCCCCCGTCAGCGCCGACGCGAAGCGTCAAGTCGCTCGAGCCGCGAGGGAGCCCATCGAGGAATGCCGCCGCCTCGACGTCACTGGGCACGCCGTGGAACGATCCGGTCTTGGCCCAGTAGATGCCCTGGACGTCGAGGCCGCGCTGGGCCAATTCTCGCAGTGCTTGAAGCCCGGTGAGTATCGAGATGTCGTGCTCGGGCGTCGGACCCCCGAAAAGTACGCCGCTAGTCACCGTCACCTCGCTGGACCATCATCAAGCACTCAAGGGTAGTGGTCGGGCAGGTCGTTCAAATACAACACACCGTCGCCGCGCACCAGGGTCGCGCGAACCCACGCCACCGCCTTTTCTCGGGTGTCAAAACGTTCGACCACGCCTGAGTAACCACGCGTCAGCGACGCGGCGTTGGTGCGACCGACGACAGCCAGTTGCGCGCCAACCGCGCTGATCTCACGGGCCAACAACGCGTTCTCGTCGCCTTGTGTCGAGCCAAGTTCGATCAGTCCCGGGGTCACGACGACCTTTCGGCCCGAGAGACCAAGACCCGCCAGCAACGTGATCGCGGCCCGGGCGCTGGCAGGATTCGCGTTGAACGTGTCGTCGACGACCGTGACGCCTGAGGCCACGACCGCGACGTTCGAACGGTTCTCGACCGGCGTGACGCGTTCGAATTGGGCGACGATCGTCTCGACGCTCGCGCCGATTTCGAGGGCGGCGCCGATGGCGCACGCCAGATTCGTGGGCTGTAGTCCGCCCGCGTGCTCGAAGGATCCCACGTCGTCGCCGTCAACGCTCACGTGCCAACGGCCGTCGTGATCGAACACGCGAACTGACGCGCTGATCGTCGAGGAACCAGTGGTACGAACCTTCTTGCCACGAGACTCGAGTCTTTCAACCCAGCCAGCGAGTCGCTCGTCGTCGACGTTGAGTACGACTGAGCGCGCCGGATCGGTGATCTCGAACTTGGCGTGTTCAATGACGTCCAGGCTCTTCATGCGCTCAAGATGCACCGGACCGATCGCGGTCACCACCGCAATCGTCGGTGGGCACCACGAACACAGTTCGGCGATCTCGCCCGGACCGTACGTGCCCATCTCGGCGATGAAGACCTTGGTGTCGTCGGCGAGGTTCTCGTTTATCGCGCGGCTGAGTCCGGCTCGGTTGTTGAAACTGCGCGGCGAGGACACGACACCGCCCCCACGTGCCAGCAACGCGGCCAGGTGGTGTTTCGTCGACGTTTTGCCGTACGAGCCCGTGATGCCGACGATAAGTGGTCGCACGCGCGTGAGGCGTGCGACTGCCTGGTCCACGTAGTTCTGTGCGCGTCGGCGTTCGTAGGGCACGAGCAGAAGGGCCGTGACACTCAAGATGGCGGGTGCGAACCACACCACGAGGGCGCCCAGGATCCACGGGCGCGGACTGGCCAAACCCGCGGCGACGATCAGTGCGCCCAGCACGCTCGAAAACACGGCGACGGTCTTAAGACGCCGAGTCCAGTCGAGTTTTCCCGTTCGTCCCTTCAGCGACAGCCCCCAAGGGGTGAAGAGCCCGAAGGCGATCGTGACCGCGACCGCCCAACGATCGAGGTCGAGGGCGAGCAGTACCACGAGCGCCACGAGAAGGACGTGGGTCAACGTGATCGGACGAACTCGCCAGAAGCGAGCCGCTCGAACTGAC
>JBEKWQ010000061.1:0-8602 GCA_049512875.1 Acidimicrobiales bacterium | reverse complement strand
GTCCAGCTGGGGCTCGTCACCGGTGCGACGAGGATCTCGCCCTCTTGGACGGTGTCGAGCTGATCGGGTCGCAGTACCACGCGAGCGAGACCTTCGGCGATCCCGGGCGAACCGGCGAAACCAGTCAAGGTGGTGGTGCTGCTGTCGCCGTTCTGAGCGGCCAGCCAGCGCTCGACGGTCGCCGGGGTAATTCCCCAGAGCATGATGGTGAGCGGTTCATTGATCTCGTCGGGTACGGGCCCGAGGGCCGGAGGCGGGGACCATTCGGTCAGTACCGAGTACATCTTTTTGCGACGCGCAATGATCTCTGGCCAGTAGTGACCGCCCTGCGGTACTCCGCCGGCGGCCCACGCCATCTGCAGGTCCACGATAACTTCCTCGACCTCGGCGCGACGCAGGAAGAAAATGTCCTCGACGTCATCCCAGAAACCCCAGTGCTGCAACAGCCGGCTGAACTCTCGAACTTTGTTCCAAAAATTGGTGAGAAACCAGTGCTCCACGTAGAAGTTGTGGTTCTCGACGTACGGGAACACCGTACGACTCAACCCAAGGACCTCATCGAACGCACTGACGTCCTCGTCGTCGAGTAACGAACGGTAGTGGGCTACGAGTTCGTCGCGCTCCGCCTGGAGCTTTTCGATCGGCCGGATCAATTCATCACCGGTGCGCAGGCGTTCGATGTAGTCGCCAATCGCCTGGATCGGCAGCGAAAGATCGTCAATCCAACTGCGGTGCGAGTGGTACATACCCGAGCCGTAGGAGAAGTAGAACCACGGGTCCTTGCTCTTCTCGAGCGCCGCGAGCCATTCGCAGCCCGCGTTGGTCTCGCCGAGTCCCCGGTTCAAGTCGCCCTCGGTGGTCGCGGCGAGCACGATGTCACCAACGCCCAGCTCCTCGGCCTTGCGCGCCAGCGCCCGCAACTCGTCGTCGGGGCGAAAGAGCAACACGTCGATACCGCTGACCATGCGCGAAATCGTCTGGTCGTCGATCTCGGGAAAGTGCTCCTTGCACAGAGTGAGGAATTGCAAGTACGCGGTGTAACCCAGGTTCAAGAATTCAGAGTGCAGCGTCCAGATCTGATCGCCGTATTCGAGAAGTCGGTGGTAGGAGGCGAGTAGCTGGTTGCCTTGGGAAGGGCCTCGGTCCTCGAGCACGCGTTCAATCGGCTCGAATTCAGAAAGCGGGGGGACTTCGAGGTCGCGCACGGCGCGGATCGCGTCGGTGACTCGAGTTTCCCACTCCACGTAGAGTTCATTCCAGTTCTGGAAGTAGTAGCCGGCGCGCTTGGTGAACTCGACGGCGCGACGAGCTTGCTCGTCTTGGTCGGGACTCGCGATGGCGCTCATGTAGGTATAACCATTGATGACCCGCACGTCGAGGCCCTTGGCTGGCGGCAGGGCGAATATTCGAGTATTCGTGACGCCAGTGCCGGTGAAGGCACCATCGATGGTCACCTGGTCGAAGGGGTACGAAACTTCCGGGTAGTGCAATGAATTGCGGAACCAGGTCTTGGCCGAGTCTTCGGCCCGGCGGCTCGCCAGGAACCGGTTGTGATAGGCGTACATCTCTTCCCACCCTTCGGCGCCCGCGGGGGTCTGAAGATCATAGGGATCGGGGAAACTGCGCAGTCCCGGCGTTTTAGACGGCGGCGTCGAGATCGGGACGCCGTCTCGTGCATTGTCCGTAGTTGTCATGACTGCTCCTTTGTGTTCACGGGGGTCCGTGTGGTCGGCTTAATTGTAAGCATCCGAGTCACGTGATGCCAGTATTCTTTTCATTCAATGAAAAGAAATCTCCCGCGAGAACTTAGAAGTCGAAGGGATCCGCACTAGCAGGCGTCGGGTTTCCATTCTGCGCAAAACAATTTAGGGTGTACTCACTACCAGGCAGGCGAGAGAAAATATGGCGACGTTCAAACCAGAGGCGCTCGAGACGTCGGGCACCGCGCGGGTCCCCGCCGCGTCGACACCCCTTGGTGGCGCCGACCGGCCAATGAATCATTCGCAACTCGTGCGCCGCAACCCAAAGGCCGTCGCCACCTCCTGGCGCCCACTCGTTGTTCCCAGCGACACCGGGGCCGTCGACCGTAGCGACACCGTTCCGTGCGCCGTCGGCGTCACCGTCGTGGAGTCCCGCACTTTCAACCCCGCTTACGAGGTGCTCGGCTCGATCACGCACGCGCCACGTCGCCTGCCAGACCGTGGGCGCGTCGCGCAAGGAATTGCGGCGCGCTGGTCGAACGCTCGCGACGACAGAGCGAGGACCAGGGCGTGACCGAAGAGCTCTACAAGAATCAGGCCAAGTCAGTCATCGCGCGTGCACTCGCCGTGCTTGGGGCCTTTGACATCGAGCATCCGCTCCTCACGCTCAGCCAGCTCGCGCGTCGCGCCGGTTTGCCGGTAGCCACCGTGTACCGACTCGCCGGTGAACTCGAAGACGGCCGTTTCCTCGACCGCGACGGCACCGGTCGTTACGGCCTGGGCGTGCGCTTGTGGGAGATGGGGCTACTCACGCCCGTGCACGGCGGCCTGCGTGAGACCGCGATGCCGTTCTTGTTGAATTTGCATTTTGAGTGCGGTGAAACGGTCCAGCTGGCGGCGTGTGACGGTACCGACGCGATCTATATCGAGAAGCTGACCTCTGAAGTATCGGTACCGGTGAAGAGCCGGGTTGGCGCACACATCCCCCTACACGCCACCGGTGTCGGCAAAGCGCTGCTGGCCTTCAGCTCTGAGGCGTTCATCGACGCGATTCTCACCATGCCACTTCAGCAATACACCCCCTCGACGCTGACCGAACGGCGAGCGTTGTCACGCCACCTCAACCAGATTGCCCAGCGTGGGTACGCCCAAAGCGACGCGGAATACCAGCTCGGCGCCACCTCGATCGCCGCGCCGGTGGTCGTCATGGGAACAGTGAAGGCTGCGATCGGCATCGTCAATTACGCCGCACGCGACGACCTGGCGCAGTACGTTCCTGCTCTGCTTCGCGCGACGAGCGGACTGGCACTGAGACTTGAAGACGTGGAGGGAACGGCCTATCCGAGTCTGAGCGGACTCGACTAGCACGAAGAAGACGACGGGCCAAAGGGTCGGACCGTCTCTTCGGCGACCAATCATCGAGACGCGGGACTTTGACGCAACGTCGCGAGTAGTACAACGGCGGCCCCGAGAATCGTCACGCCCGAACATCCATTGGCACGTCCGTCAGGCCGCGGACCAAGGACACACTCGGCTCTAGAGCGAATTGAGGTCCACGTAGTTGCGCGACAAGACGGTCGCCGCTTCGCGCGACTGCGTGGCCTGTCGGAGTCGGGCGTGCTGCACCCCATTTTCGAAACCGTCGTCGTAGTTCGGGTGCAGCATCTGGGTCATGTAATTCGAAAACTCCTCCGCCCGCCACACTCGCTCGAGACACGTCGCGGAATAGGCGTCCAGGAGTCGCTCATCTGCTTTCGAATAGAACGAACGCAGTGCCTCGGTAAGTACTCGCACGTCGGCCAGCGCCAGATTCATGCCCTTGGCCCCGGTCGGCGGCACGATGTGCGCGGCATCGCCCGCAAGGAAGAGCCGACCGAAGCTCATGGGTTCAACCACGACGCTGCGCATCGCAGTGATACCACGATCGATGATTGGCCCGCGATTTACCTTGGAGCCCTGATCGGTCGAGAGTCGCCGTGCGAGCTCTTCCCAAATGCGCTCGTCGGACCATTGCTCCAAGGTGTCCTCGGGTCGCACGCCCAGGTACAGGCGACTGAGGGTGGGCGAACGCATGGAATACAAGACGAAACCTTCCTCGTGGCGTCCGTAGATCAACTCCTCGGTCGCCGGCGGTGCCTCCGCGAGAATGCCCAACCACGAGAAGGGGTAGACCCGTTCGTGTCGACGAAGGACGCTACTGGGTATCGCGCGGTTCGACGCTCCAAACGATCCATCGCAACCCGCGACGAAGTCTGCGTGCACGCGCAGGTGCTCTCCTTCGTTGGTGGCATCGACGAACGGAGCGTTCGTGTCGATCTTCTCGATGTCCGTGACTTCGGTCTCGAAGTAGAGGGGCTCTCCCTGGGCGAGTCGCAGTTCGATGAGATCCTTGACGACTTCTTGCTGACCGTAAACGGTGTACGCACGCCCGTCGGCCAGGTCACTCAGTGGAATTCGATGCACCTGGTGGTCGTAACGCAATTCGATGCCGTGGTGTACCAGGCCCTCGCGACGCATTCGTTCTCCCGCGCCCACCTCCTCGAGCAGGTTGGCGATCCCAAATTCGATGACCCCCGCGCGGACCCGCTTCTCGACGTACTCGCGACTGCGATGTTCGAGAATGACGTTGTCGATCCCCTCGAGGTGGAGCATGTGGCCGAGCAAGAGACCCGCCGGACCGGCGCCCACGATGGCGACTTGCGTACGAAGTTCCCTCATGTCGTTTCCCCACTTTCAGCCGCCTCGCGACCCTCAAGCCGGAGCAAATGTCGCTTTCCGCACACTATCTTGTAGTGTACTGTTCAGTTAATTACACCCCAAGTCCCACGGACAGGGGGGCGACGAGGAACGCGGGGGAGTTTATGGCAGTGGTAGCGACGAACACCGTTCGAACCCCGCTTGAACTGGTGGACCAACTGGGCCAGTTCGGCGTCGCCACCATTCACGAAGCACAAGGACGAACCGGTCTTCTAGGTTCGCACCTTCGTCCCATCTTTCGACCAATCCACGTCGCGGGAAACGCTCTCACGTGCGAAGTCGCGCCGGGAGATAATTGGTCTATTCACGTCGCCGTCGAACAGGCACAGAGGGGTGACGTACTTGTCGTCACGCCCACGAGCCCTTGTGATGACGGTTACTTTGGCGAACTCCTCGCCACCAGTGTGCGCGCTCACGGTGTGCGCGGTTTGATCATCGACGCCGGCGTGCGCGACGTCGCCGAACTGACCACCATGGGTTTTCCAGTCTGGTCTAAGGTCATTTCTGCTCAAGGTACCGTAAAGGAGACCTTGGGCAACGTGCAAATACCTATAGTCTGCGCGGGCCAATACGTTCGCCCGGGCGACGTGATCGTCGCGGATGACGACGGAGTCGTCGTGGTGCGCCGCACGGACGTCGAGCGAGTCATCGCCGCCAGCGCGAATCGCGAGAGTAACGAACGCGACAAGCGGTCTCGTCTGGCCTCGGGTGAACTTGGCCTGGACATCTACGCGATGCGCGACAAATTGCGTGAACGAGGTCTGCGCTACGAAGAGGCACAGTCCCCGTGAGCACGCAAACCGCCATCTCGGCGTCGCTAATTCGAGGAGGTACCTCCAAGGGCTTGTACTTCCTCGCCGATGACCTGCCCGCCGACATCGCCACGCGCGACCGCGTCTTGCTCGCGGCCATGGGTTCACCCGACGTACGCGAGATCGACGGCGTCGGCGGTGGCCATCCACTCACGTCCAAGGTCGCGGTGGTGCGCCGATCCACCCGTTCCGACGCGGACGTGGATTACTTGTTTCTGCAAGTGTGGCCCGATCGGGCCGAAGTCTCGGACAACCAGAATTGCGGCAACTTGCTCGCCGGCGTGGGACCGTTCGCGCTCGAACAAGGACTCGTTACGGCCACGGGCGACGTCACGGCGGTTCGGATCTGGATGGAGAACACCGAGAGCCTCGCGGTCGCGCACGTTCAAACACCCGAAGGATTGGTGCGCTACGACGGCGAGGCGAGAATCGACGGCGTGCCCGGGTTCGCCGCCCCGATCCCCATTGATTTCCTCGACATCGCCGGATCCACCTGTGGCAGCCTGTTGCCCACGGGACACGTCCTCGACGAAATAGAAGGCGTGTCCGTCACGTGCATTGACAACGGCATGCCGGTCGTATGCCTACGCGCGAGCGACGTGGGACTGACCGGCTACGAGGAGCCGGCCCTCATCGAAGCCAACGCCGACGTCTGCGCACGGGTCGAGTCGCTGCGACTGACCGCGGGCGCAATGATGAATCTCGGCGACGTCACGTCCAAGACCGTTCCCAAGATGAGCCTGCTCGCCAAGGCCGAGCACGGTGGACTGGTGACCACTCGAACCTTCATACCCAAAAGGGTGCACGAGGCCATTGGCGTTTTCGGGGCCGTATCGGTCGCCACCGCCTGTCTCCTGCCCGGCTCCGTGGCGAATGAACTTTGTGGTCTCGTCAGTACCGCAGGCGAGACCACGTTGCAGATTGAGCATCCGACGGGCTACTTCGACATCACGATGAACGTTCGCACGAACGGCCGCGACGTCGAGGTCACTTCCGCGGCCCTGTTGCGCACGGCGCGCGTGCTCATGCAAGGCCAAGTCTTCGTGCCGCGATCGGTATGGAGTCCCCGTGATCATTGATTGTCACGGCCACTACACCACCGCTCCCGAAGCACACTCCTTGTGGCGGGCGGCCCAGGTGGCCGCCTTCAACGCGGGCGAACCGTTTCCTTCGTATCCCGTGATCTCCGACGACGAAATCGTCGACACGATTGAGAGAAATCAACTACGGCTACTGCACGAGCGCGGCGCTGACATGACGATCTTCTCACCGCGAGCGTCGGCGATGGAGCACCACGTCGGCAACGAGGAGGTGAGTCGGGCGTGGTCCAGGGCGTGCAATGACTTGATCGCTCGGGTCGTCTCACTCTTTCCCGACACGTTCGCCGGCGTGTGTCAGCTCCCCCAGTCGCCCGGCGTACCCGTCGAGCACTCGATTGGCGAACTACGGCGATGCGTGGAGGAACTCGGGTTCGTGGGACTCAATCTGAGTCCCGATCCGAGCGGCGGACACTGGGACAGCCTTCCTTTGACCGATTATTCTTGGTTTCCGATCTACGAGACCATGGTGGAACTCGAGGTGCCCGCCATGATTCACGTGTCCAGTAGCTGCAACGTCAATTTTCACGCGACGGGCGCGCACTACATGAACGCCGACACGACGGCCTTCATGCAACTGCTCCAGGGGGACCTCTTTGGCACTTTCCCGGATCTTCGATTCGTGATCCCTCACGGGGGCGGCGCGGTTCCCTACCACTGGGGTCGATACCGCGGACTCGCCGACATGCTCGACAAGCCCGACCTCTCCTCTCACCTCATGGGCAACGTGTACTTCGACACCTGCGTCTACCATCAGGCCGGCATCAATCTACTTTTCGAGGTCATCGACATCGACAACATTCTGTTCGGCTCAGAGATGCTCGGCGCGGTACGCGGCGTCGATCCGACCACCGGTCACTATTTCGACGACACGAAGCGCTACGTTGACGCCCTGGACCTCAGTCACGACGATCGCGAGAAGGTCTATTCAAAGAACGCGCGGCGGGTCTATCCGCGTCTTGATCAGTTACTCGTGCGACAGGGCCGCTGACGATGACGACGTTCGCGGTCGACCAGGATTGGCTTTACTTCGACCCCAATCCCTCGACGCCCACGTTCGCCGTTCCGCGCGGTGCGGTTGACGCCCATTGCCACGTCTTTGGACCCGGTGAAGAGTTCCCGTTCGCGCCCGAACGAAAGTACACGCCTTGTGACGCCAGTAAGACTCAGCTGTTCGCCTTACGAGACCACTTGGGCTTCGATCGAAACGTCATCGTCCAGGCGACGTGTCACGGCGCCAACAACGACGCGATGGTCGACGCACTTCGTGCATCCAAAGGACGCGCCCGCGGGGTCGCCACGATCGAACCCTCGGCGAGCGAAGGGCTGCTCAGCGAACTCGACGAAGCGGGAGTTCGTGGCGTGAGGTTCAACTACGTGCGCCGTCTCGTCGATCCCGAGGACGACGAGTACTACTTACGAATCGTCGAGAAGATCGCTCCCCTCGGCTGGCACGTCGTACTGTACTTCGAGGCCCAGGACCTCGCCGAGAAGTGGTCATTATTCACGTCGTTTCCCACGACCCTCGTGGTCGACCACCTCGGGAGACCCGACGTCACCCAACCCGTGGACGGTGAAGCGTTCAACATGTTCCTACGTTTCATGGAGGAGAACCCCAACGTATGGACGAAGGCGACCTGTCCCGAGCGTCTCAGCACGAACGGGCCGGAGGGCTTTGGTGCCACCGTACCCTTCTATCAACGGGTCATCGACGCGTTCCCGGACCGAGTGCTCTGGGGCACGGACTGGCCCCACCCGAACCTGAAATCATTCATGCCCGACGACGGAAAATTAGTCGACTTCATCCCACGCATCGCCACGACCCCCGAAGCCCGGCAGAAGTTGCTCGTCGACAATCCCATGCGGTTGTACTGGAAGGATCAATACGATGGCGGATAACGCAGAATTCGACGACATACCCGGCACGACGGTATTCACCGCCGAGCGCTCACACCAAGGCTTTCACCTCAATCAGTTCTGCATGAGTCTCAAGAGTGCGGCGAATCGTGAGCGATTCAAGCGTGACGAACGACGCTACCTTGACGAGTGGCCTATGACCGAAGCACAGAAACAAGCCGTTCTCCGACGCGACTACAACGCGATGATCTCCCTCGGCGGCAACATCTACTTCCTCGCCAAGATATTCGCGAGCGATGGTCAGAGCTTCCAGGCCGCCGCGGCGTCCATGACGGGCATGTCCGTCGACGACTACGCGGCGATGATGTTGCACGGAGGC
>JBEKWQ010000060.1:0-9223 GCA_049512875.1 Acidimicrobiales bacterium | reverse complement strand
AAATGAACGCGGTGGTGGGCGGTTTTGCCCAGAACGTGCAGACCCTGGAACGATTCCGAAACCAGGCGGCGTCCCTGGGCGCTGACCTCGTGCTCTCACCCGAACTTTCCCTGACGGGCTACCCACCCGAGGATCTGCTGTTGCGCGAGGGCTTCATCGACGCCGCGAACGCGGCCCTCTTTCAGTTATGCGCGGCCAAGAACGTGCCCCCGCTGCTGGTCGGCACCACCGTGAGCGAAGGCACGCGTGGCGTGAGCCTGGCGCCCTCCTCGGACGGTCGCGACGTGACGCGCGTGCTCGCGAACCAGGGGCCCGAGCACATCGCCGACGCGCTCGTTGCGATCGGTGACGACGGCGTGAGTGCGGTCGCGACCAAACGACTGTTGCCGAACTACGACGTGTTCGACGAACTTCGCTACTTTCATCCCGGCGTGGGAAAGCACACCATCATAAATGTCGAGGGTGTTGGGGTGGGATTACTGATCTGTGAGGATGTCTGGACCGCTCAGGGGCCGGCCGCCGAACTGGTACGCGAGGGCGCCACGCTCATCGTGGTCGCGAACGCCTCGCCCTACGCGAGGGGTCGTCGCGAGGACCGTGAGGCGATGCTGCGCGAATCACGTCGCCGAGCCGCTGGGTGAGGTGCAGGAGATCTACGAGGCGCTCGTCATGGGCACGCGCGACTACCTGCGCAAGAACGGTTTCCGCTCGGCGATACTGGGTCTGTCGGGGGGCGTCGATTCGTCACTGGTGGCGACGATCGCGGTCGACGCGGTAGGAGCGCGCGCCGTGCGTGGCTTTGCCATGCCGAGCCGTTACTCGTCGGGCCATTCGGTCGCCGACGCGCTCGAACTCGCCAGGCGTCTTGACATCGAGGTCACGACGCTGGCCATTGAACCCGCTCACCAGGCCTTTGGCGCCATGCTCGCGCCCGTACTCGAAGGAGAACCAGTCGGCATCACCGATGAGAACATCCAGTCGAGGATCCGAGGACTGTTGTTGATGGCGGTATCGAACGCGACCGGGGCGATCGTACTGACGACCGGCAACAAGTCCGAAATGGCGACGGGCTACTCCACGCTCTACGGTGACTCCGCCGGTGGGTTCGCGGTCATCAAGGACGTACCCAAGACCCTCGTCTATGAACTCTGTCGGTATCGCAACGGCGTCGCGCTCGACGTCGGCGACCTCGAGCCCATTCCACTCTCGGTACTCGAAAAGCCGCCGTCGGCTGAACTGCGACCCGACCAGCGTGACGACCAGTCGTTACCCCCCTACGAGGAACTCGACCCGCTGCTCCAGCTCTACGTCGAGGGTGACGCCACCGCCGAGGAGATGATCGCCAGTGGCCACGACGCGCAACTGGTGCTGCGTATCGCTCGCCTGGTGGACATGAGCGAATACAAGCGTCGCCAGATGCCACCCGGGGTCCGTATCTCGAAGAAGGCGTTCGGTCGTGACCGGCGCATGCCGATCACGAACGCCTTTCGTCCGTCTCCATGAGCAGCGACCGCGACGTGGTCACGCACTTGGCCGATTGCTTCGACGCGATCTATCAGACCCTCGGTGAACTCGCGCCGCTGCTGAGTTTTGATCCCTTCGTGGTGTGCGTGCACGAGATGAGCCGCTCCTTTGGCGCGGTGGCGCTCGCGATGCGTGAGTACACCGGCCTTCCGCCCTCGCCGCTTCGAGTCATCGAAACCGTCCTTCGCCAGTCCTGGGGTGAGGACCCGTCCGGCGCGCTCACGCTGTACGCCCTGGCGATCGTGGTCGGACCGCGTCTGCTCGTCTCGTTGCGCGACGCCCTAGAAATCGTGACCGACGCCGAGGCCCGTGAGCTCCTGGACCGGGCCCAACTGGTGAGCGTGGGACAGATCCTTCGGGTGGGCGCCTTGACCCAGTCACCGGACGTTTTGGACGAGGCGCGCTGGCAGCGAGCGGCCCGCGAACTGGTCGACATGGTCGAATCGGGCCCAAACGCTGATTCTTTCGGTACGTCCCGGTAAGTTGGTATCCCCGCCGGTTGCGCAGCCCCGTATAACTAGGAATGCCGGAAGCATACGGGCCGAATTAGGAGAAACATGGCAAAAGACCGAGTCGACCGCGACGACGAAGACCTCGTCCGTCTCTATCTCTCAGATATTGGTCAGTACACCCTGCTCACCAAGGACGACGAAGTGCACCTGGCCCAGACCATCGAAGAGGGTCGCGAAGCCAAGGCTGAGCTGGACGCCGCCGAAGCGGACAAGAAGATCAAACTGACCCCGAGCAAGAAGTTGGCGCTGAAGCGCGCCGTGCATCGTGGCGACCAGGCCGAACGCGACTTCGTACAATCGAACCTTCGACTCGTGGTCTCGATCGCCAAGAAGTACCAGGCGTCGGGTCTGCCCCTGCTCGACCTCATCCAAGAGGGCAACCTTGGACTGATGCACGCCGTCGAGAAGTTCGACTGGCGCAAGGGATTCAAGTTCTCCACCTACGCGACCTGGTGGATCCGCCAAGCAATCACTCGTGGGATCGCCAACACCGGGCGCACGATCCGCCTACCGGTGCACGCGGGCGACACGCTCGCGCGCGTGCAGAAGGCCCAGTCGCGCCTCGAGTTGAAGTTCGGGCGTCCACCGACCATCAAGGAACTCTGCGATGAGTGCGAGATGCCCGAAGACAAGTTGATCGAGGCCCTGCGGTTCCGTTCCGAGCCGATTTCGCTCTCGGAGCCACTGCGCGAAGACGGCGACGCGGAACTCGGCGACGTGGTCGAAGACCGATCCGCGGAGTCGCCCTTTGACGTCGCCGCGGTCAAGATGATGCCCGCGGCGATCGAGAAGTTGTTACAGCCCCTCGACGAGCGCGAGCAGAAGATACTTCGTATGCGTTTCGGACTGGACGGTGCCGGTGAGATACGTACGCTCGAGGACGTGGGCGCCGAGATGAATCTCACGCGAGAGCGCATCCGCCAGATCGAGGCGCGAGCGATGAGCAAACTTCGCCACCCCTCGTCCGATACCGGCGCGCGAGACCTGCTGACCCTTTAGGTTCGGTGCAGTCGCGCACGCCCGAGGACGGCGGCGACGCTAATCACCAGGGCGCTGACGATAAAGGGCGTGTGCGATCGAGAGCGGTCGTGGGCGCGCACCGGGTGATTGAAACTGAGGATCGGCCAGGCTTGGTCGTGGGCGACCTTGGCCAGTTGGCGATCCGGATTCACGGCAAAAGCGTGTCCCACGACCTGCAACATGGGGACGTCGGTCTCGGAGTCGGAATAGGCGTAGCAGTCGGCGAGGTCGATGCCTCGCTGTTCGCACAGTTCGCGAACGGCCACCGCCTTGTTCTCGCCCTGGGCGAAGAACAGCATGTTGCCGGTGAACTTTCCTTCCTCGTCGATCTCGGCGCGCGAAGAGATCGCCCCGGTGATCCCGAGCAACTCGGCGAAGGGGTCCACGATCTCGGCGGGCGCCATGCTCACGAGCCACACCTCGTCGCCTTCGGCGAGGTGGTGGTCAATCAGTTCGAGCGCCTCGTCGTAGATGAGCGGCTCGATCACGTCGTTGATCGTTTCGGCGACGAGGGCTCGTACCTCGTCGTGGTCCCAACCCTTGGTGACCTTGAGTACAGATTCGCGGATCTTGTTCAACTTCTCGTCGTTCGCGCCAAAGCGAACGAACAGGAGATGACTGAAGACTCCCCAGACCAGCGTTCTGCGACGCAGCATGCCGCGCGCGTGCAGTTCGGGTCCAAGCGCGACGAGCGACGACTTCGCAATGACGGTCTTGTCGAGGTCGAAGAAAGCGGCGCGCACAACTCAATGCTAGGGCGCGAGGTGGCGAGATTGATTGCGGTCGAGTGAAGGTTTAGCCAATGAAGGCGGGGGATACATCGTTCGCGGCGTCTTCACGAGTGATCAATATCACGTGGTCGTGTTCGACGAAGCGCATCGTGGGAGAGGGCACCATCGGCTGATCGCTTCGCACGACCGCCACGACGCGCACGGTGTCGGGAAGTCGAAGTTCGTCGAGCGTGAGGTCCTTGGCGATCGCCGGAGCACTTGCGGCCAGCGTGACCTCG
The DNA here is from genome assembly GCA_049512875.1 of Acidimicrobiales bacterium. Taxonomy (GTDB): domain Bacteria; phylum Actinomycetota; class Acidimicrobiia; order Acidimicrobiales; family RAAP-2; genus RAAP-2. The sequence goes on along the minus strand of JBEKWQ010000060.1, from coordinate 5,158 downwards.
ATGAGTCGCATGCGACCGTGCGCGAGGTCCATCAGGTTGATGATCGATCCGACCTCGACCGCCTCGTCGACCAGCGACGTGATGAGGGCCGGCGTCGACACCGAGACGTCAACGCCCCAGGTGTCGTTGAACAACCATTCGTTGCGCGAGTTGTTGATACGCGCGATGACGCGCGGGACGCCGAACTCCTGCTTGGACAACCAGCTGATGACCAGATTGTCCTCGTCGTCACCGGTCGCGGCGATCACGACGTCGACGTTACGCAAGTCGGCCGCGGCGAGACTCGCGTATTCGCAGGCGTCGGCCGCCATGACGTTCACACCCGGGAGCAGCAGCTTCAATTTCTCCGCCGTGGCACTCATGTGTTCGAGCAACGTGACGTCGTGATGGCGGTCCAAGAGGTCCAGCGAGATCGCCGTGCCCACCGACCCGCCACCCGCGACGACGACTCTCATTCCAGGTCGCCCTTCAGTAGGTGGTGCAGATCGTGGATGCCCTGTGGCGTTATGAGAAACTCGAGCACGTCGTCTTCTTGGGCGAAGAGGCCCTCCAAATTGACCCGGCCCTGGCCGCCACGTACCAGCCCAACGACGCGCACGGTGTCGCCCACGTTGAAATGATGCAGCTGTTTTCCCGCGAGCGCGTCCGGGACGACGCGCTCGACCAGGTGCAGCGACCCCGCGCCATTGGTCCACTCGATGGACTCGTCGTTGGGGATCATCCAGCGCTTCACCTGTTGGGTCGTCCACAGTGACGTCGCCACGGTGGGTATGCCGAGCTTCATGTAGATGTCGGCGCGTTGCGGGTCGTAGATCCTCGCGACGACGTTCTTGATGCCATAGTTGTCGCGCGCGATTCGTGCGCAGAGAATATTGGTGTTGTCACCTCTGGTCACTGCCGCGAGGGCGTCGGCCTGGGACGCCTCGGCCTTGGCGAGGATGTCGCGGTCAAAGCCGGAACCCAACAAGGATTGACCATTGAAATGAGCCAGGCGACGAAACGCGTCTTTGTTCTTGTCGATGATGACGACCGAGTGACCCTCGTCCGAGAGTTGCATCGCCAACTCTGAGCCAACGCGACCACAGCCGACGACAACAATATGCACCCAGTCATCAGACCACACTTGTCGCTACGTGTGCAAGTATCGGAACGGTCGTGGCTGGTCGCTTAAAGTGAAACTCGTGTCAGAAGCCGACAAGCAGATAGCCAAAAGCACGCCGGTACTGACCTCTCACGCGAATGTGTCGACGGTGTACCCCGAATCGTTGGGTTATCGACTCAAGAAGTTCTTGCTCGGCAAACCATTCGTCACCGAACAGTTGAGTGGCGAACGTCTGAATCGATTCATCGCGTTGGGCGTGTTGGCGCCGGACTGCATCTCGTCGTCCGCGTACGGTACTGAGGAGATCCTCACCCAGATGACGCCATTCATTGGTCTGGCCGCGTTCGCGCTCGTCGTGCCGATCATGTTCGTGATCATCGGTGTCTTGTTCTTCGTGACCACGTCGTACCTCGACGTGATCAAGTACTACACCACCGCTGGCGGAAGTTACGTGGTCGCGCGAGAGAACTTCGGACCGCGAATCGCCCAGATCGCCGCGGTGTCGTTGTTGATCGATTACACCGTGACCGTCGCGGTGCAGTGTTCGGCGGGCACGGCCGCGTTGGCGAGTGCCTTTCCGGTCTTTGGCCCGTACTCGGTGATCATCACCGTGGGCATAGTCCTTATTCTCATCTACGGCAACCTTCGCGGCTTGAAGGAAGCCGGGAGCTACTTCGCGTTCCCCACGTATTTCTATGTGTTGATGTTGACCCTCACCATCGTCACGGGTTACGTGAAGAAGGCGACCGGTTCGCTGCATCGACTGGCCCAACCCACGAACAACCTGCTCGTCGGACACCACCTGGGACAAAAGGGCACGGGCATCTTGATGGGCCTGGCGTTCCTCACGCTGCTGCGGGCGTACGCGAACGGTGGCTCGTCGCTCACGGGACTCGAAGCGATCTCCAACGGCGTAGCCAGTTTCCGGCGACCCGAATGGCGCAACGCACGCAAGACCCTGGTGCTCATGTCCTCGATCCTGGCGTTCTTGCTCGTCGGCACGACGTTGCTGGCGTCCTGGACCCACGCGCTACCGCGCTTCAGCGGCTATCCGACAGTGGTCGCGCAAGAGGTGCGAGCGGTCTTTGGCAGCAGTGGCGTGGGTTCGACGATCTACTACCTGGTCATCTTGTCGGTCATCCTGATCCTCTACACCGGGGGCAACACCTCATTTAACGGCTTTCCCTTCCTGGCGAACTACGTCGCGAGCGACCGGTACCTCCCTCGCCAGTTGACCAAGCGCGGTCACCGCCTGGCCTTTTCCAACGGCATCATCGTGCTCGGCGTGGTATCGCTCACCTTGATCATCGTCTTCAAGGCCCAGGTCAACTCACTCATCGCCCTGTACGCCATTGGCGTCTTCACGGGCTTTACCATGGCCGGCGCGGGCATGGTCGCGCGCCACCTTCGCGAGCGCACGGGCAAGTGGCGATGGGGGGTCCTCGTCAACGGAACCTCGGCGACGGTGACGGCACTCGTCGTGCTTATCTTCGTCGTGGCCAAGTTCACCGAGGGGGCGTGGATCATCGTGGTCGTCGGTCCCCTTATGTATATGGCGCTGATTCGCTTCAACAAGCAGTACGAACGCGAGGTGCGGGCCTTCGAAGCGAGCGCCACCGACGAGAAGATGAATATTCGCACCAATCGGGTCGTGGTGTTCGTCGACTACTACGACCTCGCGACCGAGCGGGCCCTGCAGTACTGCAACACGCTCAACGCCTACTCCATACGAGCGGTCCACTTCGATATCGACCCGCTCGTCACGCGTCGCCTCGAAAGCCGTTGGGGCGCACCCGGGACCGCCTCGGCGACCATTGGTCTAGAGATCGTCGAGTGCGAGGACCGCCGACTCGACCGCGCGGCACTCGAATTGGTGGCAGACGTCGTGCGAGACCCCGACGTGTTCTGCATGGTGATACTGCCACGAAAGGGCTACGTCTCGAGGCTGCAACGCCTCTTGCACGACCGAACCGCGGACTCGATCGCGAGCGCGGTGATGCACGTGCCGCGCACGGCGGCGACGATCATCCCCTATCGATCAGGTCGAACACGCCTGGCCGAAGGTCATGTTCACGAAGCGCCCCTGAGTGACGCGGTGGTTCGCGGCGGAGTGCGCGAGGATTCGCACCTCGAGGCCGACGTGAAACTGGCCGAGCGCTCGGGTGACGCCTACCCCATTGGAGGGCTGCACGAACGAGAGTTCGTCGAGATCGCGGGGCGAGTGCGCGCGATGACGATAACGCGCGAGAGCGGAGCGAACGATCTTCGTTGCGTCATCGCTGACAATTCGGGATCAGTGACGCTCGTCTTCCAGGGTCGTTCGAACGTGCCGGGAATTGAACGAGGAACTCGACTACTCGTGCGAGGCACCGTAACGTCGCTTCGACGCGAAGCGGTGATTCTTAACCCCCAGTACGAAATTGTCGCTGCTCCCCAAGGCGACGAGTAGTCCGCGCGAAAATAATTTTCCCAACGCCCGACTGGTGATTCGCCCTCTTCGTGACGTCACGCGTCAGAGCATGACGCCGGTAGGGTCCAAGACCTGTCTATCTTGTTAAGCACAAGAGTTGACGGTTGGTTGACGATTCGAACATGGAAAGGTGGTGAGCATGGCACGAGCACTCGTGATTGTTGAGTCCGTGGCGAAGGCAACACGTATCCAGGGCATGCTCGGTGACGAGTACATCGTCAAGCCATCGGTGGGTCACATCCGTGACCTTCCCCAAAGTGCGGCCGACATCCCCGCGTCGGTCAAGGGAGAGAAGTGGGCCCGACTGGGCATCAACGTGAACGACCACTTCAAGCCCGTCTACGTCGTCTCGAGTGACCGTCGCAAGATCGTCGCCGAATTAAAGGCTGCCTTGAAAGACGTCGACGAGTTGTACCTCGCCACCGACGAGGACCGCGAGGGCGAGGCGATCGCGTGGCACCTCCAAGAGGTACTCAACCCCAAAGTGCCAGTAAAACGCATGGTTTTCCACGAAATCACGCCGAGCGCCATCGCCAAGGCAGTCAGCGAGACCCGCGACCTGGATCTACGGCTCGTTGACGCCCAAGAAGGTCGTCGCTTCCTCGACCGTTTGGTGGGCTATGAGGTCTCGCCCGTGCTCTGGCGTGCGGTGGACAAGGCCCGGTCGGCCGGACGAGTCCAGTCCGTCGCGATTCGACTGGTCTGTGAACGCGAGCGCGAGCGGATGGCCTTTCGATCGGCGACGTGGTTTGACGTCAACGCGGTCTTGGCGGCCAAGAGCGCCACGTTCGAAGCGACCCTCGAGACCGTGAATGGACTGACGCTCGCGACCGGCAAGAATTTCGATTCTCTGGGACAGCTCGACGCCAAGGTCTCGGTCGAGGTCTTGAGTGAGGGCGCCGCGGTGTCGATCGCCGAGCAATTGGTGGGTAAGGACGTGCGCATCTCGTCGATTGCTTCGACGCCTCGTACCCAACGCCCTCAGCCACCGTTCATGACCTCTTCAATGCAGATCGAAGCTAGTCGCAAGTTGCGTTTCGACCCCGATCGCACGATGCGCGCGGCGCAGCGACTCTACGAACAGGGTTGGATCACCTACATGCGCACCGACTCGACCACGTTGTCTGACGAGGCGATCAACGCCGCGCGCACAATGGCCGCTTCGATGTTCGGTGACGACTACGTCACCGACGCGCCGCGTCGCTACGACCGCAAGGTCAAGAACGCCCAGGAGGCGCACGAGGCGATCCGACCCGCGGGCGAATCGTTTCGAACGCTCGATGAAGCACAAGCACAGTTGAACGGTGACGAGCTCGCCGTGTACGACTTGATCTGGAAGCGCACCATTGCGTCCCAGATGGTCGACGCCAAACTCACCCAGGACAAGGTTCGACTGAGTACCACACTTGCGTCGGTGGTCGACTTCCAGGGCGCCGCCGAGCTGGGTCTGAGCGCGACCGGACTTCGCATCGAGTTCCCCGGTTTCCGTCGCGCCTACGTCGAAGGCACCGACGATCCCGAGGCCGAGCTCGCCGATCAAGAGCGCATCCTGCCCGCGTTGAGCGAAGGCGAGATCGTACCGGTCG
>JBEKWQ010000059.1:0-8616 GCA_049512875.1 Acidimicrobiales bacterium | reverse complement strand
AGGGAGGCTTCGTGCTCAGTGGCACCAAGTGTTGGATCTCGGGTGGGATGCAGGCCGACTGGTTCGTGGTCTTCGCGAAATACGGTGATCCGGCGTCACGTCTGCACTCGGACATCGGCGCCTTCATCGTCGACGCGGAGAGTGAGGGTGTCACGCGGCCTCGGGTCGACAAGAAGATGGGCGTCAAGGGTATTGACACCACGGAGATTATTTTCGATCAGGTTCACCTGGCACCTCGCAACGTGATCGGCGGGAGCTTCGGACTCATAATGCAGTCACTCAACGCCATGAGGCCGATCGTCGCGGCGCGCGGGATTGGACTCGCCGAAGGCGCCCTAATGTACGCGACCGAGTACGTGAAGAACCGTCCGGCCTTCGGCAAGACCATCGCTGAGTTCCAAGGCATTCAGTGGGAGATCGCCAAGTGCGCGACCGACATCGAAGCTGCCCGTCTACTCACGTATCGTGGGGCGTGGCTGGCGGACCAGGGAAAGTTCTCCAAGGAATACGTGCCGATGCTGTCGATGTGCAAGTACTACGCCACCGAGGTCGCCGTGAAGGCGTCGGGATTGGCGGTCCAACTGTTGGGTGCTGCTGGGTACATGGAGGAACATCCGACCGAGCAGTACTACCGTGACGCTCGTCAGTTGACGATCGTGGAAGGAACGAGCCAGGTTCAACTGGGACTCATCGCCAAGGGCGTGCTGGGTCACGACCTGTGGTGGGACTGAACACGTTCGCAACGACGATAATCGTACACTGACAACGTGAGTGGACCACTGCAAGGGGTAAAGGTCATCGAGCTGGCGGGCATTGGGCCGGCTCCCTTCGCCTGCATGTTGCTCGCCGACATGGGAGCCGACATCCTTCGTTTCGAACGAGGCGACGCTGACGCGACGCGCCAAGACCACTGGGACCTGCTCAATCGATCACGTCACTCGGTCGCCATTGACTTGAAGAACGCCGCGGGGCGCGAACTGGTCCTGGACTTGTGCGAGCAGGCGGAGGTCCTTATCGAGGGTTTCCGACCAGGGGTGACCGAGCGACTGGGACTTGGACCGAGTGACGTCTGGGAGCGGAACGCTCGATTGGTCTATGGACGCATGACGGGTTACGGTCAAGAGGGTCCCCTCTCCCAACGCGCCGGTCACGACATCAATTACATCGCCGTCTCGGGAGCGCTGTGGCCCGTGGGTCGGGTGGGCGAGCGTCCAGTGCCGCCTCTTAACTTGGTGGGCGACTTCGGTGGCGGTTCCCTGTTCTTGGCCCTGGGGGTCGTGGCGGCCCTGGTGCACGCGCGAGCTACTGGTGAGGGTCAGGTCGTCGACGCCGCGATGGTCGACGGTTCGGCTTCGCTGCTCTCGATGACCCATTCGTTCTTGAACACGGGCTACTGGCACGAAGAGCGCGGGGTCAACATTCTCGACACTGGTGCACATTTCTACGAGGTCTACGAGACGGCTGACCAGAAGTTCGTGGCCGTGGGGGCAATCGAGCCCAAGTTCTACGCGCAGTTGCTCCAAGGTCTCGGCCTCGACGGCTCGGCGTTGCCCGCCCAATTGGACCGCGAGCACTGGCCCGAGATGAAAATGCGCCTGGCCAACGTCTTTCTCACCAAGACCCGCGACGAATGGACCGACGTCTTCGAAGGAACCGACGCGTGCGTCGCACCCGTGCTGACACCTCGCGAGGCCGCTCATCATCCCTACAACGTGGCGCGACAGGTCTATTCAACCGACGGCACCGTCCAGCCCAATCCGGCACCACGCTTCTCCAAGACGCCCAGTGCGATTGCGATGGCGCCACAAGTCCCGGGATCGGGCACGAGTGAGGGGCTCGCGAGCTGGGGGATCAGCAGAGAACGTTGCGAGAATCTAAAGGCGGCCGGGGCCTTCGGTTAGATGTTCACGACCGGACAGGTGAGGGTGCGGGTGATGCCCGGCACTTTTTGGATGGCGCCCACGATGAACTTGCCCAAGTCGTCCACGCTGTCCGCGCCACAGCGAACGATCACGTCGTAGGGACCAGTGACCTCGAAAGCCTCCATGACACCAGGAACCGCGCGGGTGGCGTGCACCACGGCCTCGCTCGAGCCGATTTCGGACTGAATCAAGATGTACGCCTGGACCGACATGGTGAACCTTTCGTTTCGGGTCATTCTATATTGCCCGTTTCGCCGGGATTTCGCTAATCGTCGCGGAAGCGTTTGCCGATATGCCACTGGTGGCAGTAGTCGCACCGGTACGCATTGAGCTCGGCGCCGTTGAGCGTCCACGCCAGCTGCGCGGCGCTCTTCGCCTCTGGCTGAGTTCGGTACGAGGTCTTGGGGGTGCCCTCGCGGGTGAAGTGTGACGCGACGCGTCCTACGGGCCTGGTGGTGGGGGTGACGCGCCGTCGCTTCTTCATTGCACCACGACCTTACTCACCTCACTAGTGTCGTAGCCGTGAGCACCCAGACCGGTCTCGAGGTCCACGTCGCGTCGACGCCCCAGATCGACGAAGGCGATCACGAACGCTTCACGCACATCGTGCTCGAGGGCTACACGCCCAAGGACGGTGAGTTCGTGCCACTCGAGAACTCCGTCGTGGGTGCCATGATCAACGCCACTCCCGTCAAGGCCCTCTGCGGCAAGGTGTGGGTGCCCGGCCGCGATCCACAGAAGTATCCACTGTGTCCTACCTGCAAAGAAATCGCTACGTCGATGGGCTGGTCACTTCCGAGCGGCTGACGAATCGAAACTCTCTTCGCGTGCGTTTGGCGTTCGAGCCTGGTTCACTAGAGTTTTCGCATTATGGGTAGCGTCTTGTTCATCCGTCATCATCTCGAGGACAACCCTGGTCTCATTGGCGACGCCTTTATCGCGCGCGGCTTCACCTATGAACTGGTGATGATGGATGAATCGACACCCACGCCCTCTCTGGACGGATACGACGTACTGGTGATCCTGGGTTCGAAGGAGTCGGTCTACGACCACGAGGTCGAGGCGGCGTGGTTCGGGCGCGAACTGGCGTTGATGGGTGAGGCCGCCCAAAAGGGTCTACCGATCTTGGGGATCTGCTTTGGGGCACAGGCGCTTTGTCGTTTCCACGGCGGGCGCGTCGAGTTGTCCGACGCGCCCGAGGTCGGCTGGTACGAGGTCGAAGCGCACAATGGATCCAAGATCGTGTCGGGACCTTGGTTCGAGTTCCACTACGACCGTTGCGTGCTGCCTGCGCAGGCGCAATTGTGGGCGAGCTCACCTGGCGCGGTCCAGGCGTTCTGCGTCGGCAAGAACGTAGGAGTCCAGTTCCACCCCGAGGTCGACGAGGACCAGCTGCGAGACTGGTTCGAGGCTGACATGGACGAACACCCGCGCGATTTTGCGTCGCGCGACGAACTGCTCGCTCAGACCGCGCGCGAGACGCCGGCCGCGCGCGAACGCGCGCTCGAATTGGTGGACGTCTTTCTTGCCCACATTGTGGACTGATCACCACTTCTCGAAATCAAGGACGTCAGTAGGCTGCGGTGGTGAAGAACGAATCCCGCGACGAGACTCGAGAAACGGTGCGTATCGAGCGACCCGCCACCGGCGGTGGCGTGGGGCACCTCGCGGACGGAAGGGTCGTCTTCGTTCGTCATAGCCTGCCGGGCGAACTCGTGAGCGTCGAGGTCACCGAGTCCACCACGACGTTTTCTCGCGCCGACGCGCTCGAGGTGTTCGAACCGAGTGACCAGCGGGTCAGCGCCCCGTGTCCGTACGCGCACCCGGGGGGCTGTGGCGGCTGTGACCTCCAGCACGCTTCCCAGGAGGCGCAAGTGTCCTGGAAAGCGACGCTCGTGTCCGAACACTTGGCGCGCATCGCGAGAATAACGAGGACGATCGAGGTCATCGCGCCACCTTCGCCGGCACGGGGATCTCGCACGCGGCTTCGCTGCGCGGTGGACGAGGACGGTCGCTTGAGCCTTCGAAAGGCGCGTTCGCACGATCTGGTCACCCTCGACTCGTGCTGGATCGCGGACGAATCCTTCGAGCCCGCGTTCGCCACGACCTGGGTCGGGGCCGACGAGGTCGAACTACGTGCCATCGGTGAAGGTGAGCCATTCGCCGTCGTGCGTCGAGAGACCCATCGGGGCACGATGTACGAAGTGTGCTCGCTACGCGGCGAACCGCTCGAGCCTTCGACCCAGTCCCGGGTCAAAGTCGACGGCCACGTCTATTCGGTGTCACCGCGCTCGTTCTGGCAGTCGCACCGCAGCGCGCCGGCCCTGCTCGTCGAGGCGGTTCGAGACTTCGCAGCCGTGAAGGAGGGGGACCACGCTGTTGACCTGTTCAGTGGCGTTGGGCTCTTTAGCGTTGCGCTCGCCCGTGCGGTCGGGACCGAGGGAAGGGTCACCGCCGTCGAATCGTCGGCCTACGCCGTGCGCGACGCGCGACAGAACGCCGAGGGGCTCGGTCACGTCAAGGTTCGTGAATGGACGGTAACGGCTCGAGCCATCAACGATACCGTTGGACCGGGCGACGTCGTGGTACTCGACCCACCACGGAACGGCCTCGCCAAGGGTGTGGTCGACGCGTTGGTGCGCCGCGCGCCTCGGCGGGTGGTCTACGTGTCCTGTGACGCGGCCACGCTGTCACGGGACCTAAAAGGTCTGCTGACGGGTGGTTTCGAGTTGGTTGATCTCAAGGCGTTCGACCTTTTTCCCATGACCGAGCACGTGGAAGTGGTGGCGCTCCTTGACATTGGTCCTCAGAAGGTGGAGAGTTCCTGAAAGGGTCGAACAGCTCGGACCCTGCGAAGGGGGTTGACAATGTCAATCAAGTTGGACCATCACCATCGCCTCACCGCCCAAAAGCTCTTCAGCCATCCTCTCTGTCACAACATCCAGTGGCATGATGTCTGTTCGTTGCTCGCTCGTTTCGGCGAGGTGCACGAGACGCACCGCGGGAACTGGGCCGTGACCGTCGAAGGTGAAACCGTCTCCTTTGGTTCAACTCGTACTCGGGACCTCACCGAGGACCAAGTCATCAAGGTTCGCCACTTCCTTCGAACGCTCGGTCTTACGAAGGAGCATCTGAGGGCCGCGTAGTTGTCCGGTCGCGCGTACCTGGGTCGAGAGCGGGACCCTCGTCGCTCCCAATTCCGAGCCAGCGTCAAAGGGGCGCCAAAGTTCGTAACGGCCAAGAGCCGCTACCTTTGGACGCACGCACGTCGACTTTCTCCACGCAGCTCTTAGCACGGGCGTCGCTCGTGCTGTGCTCGACGCTCGAGGCGTCGGCGCAAAGTCTCAGACGTAACCTGTAGGCATGGGTGGAACGTCGATTGTCCTCGAGCAGCGACTTCGCACCGCGAATCCAGCCATCACGCTCGGCCTGGTCGCGTCGTTGCTGGCCAACGTGGCGGTCATCTTCGTCGATACGTCGCACAATCGATCCATGCCCGCGCTCGCGCTCGGCGTCGTGATCGCGGTGTTCATTCTCATCGGAGTCCTGTTCGTCGTGTCACTGCGCGTGGACGTGCGCGTGGTTCAAGGGTCCCATGGCCGGAGCCTCGCGGTTCTCTACGGTCCTGGGGGACTCGTCCGCCAGAGATTTACGAGCGGCGAGATACTAGCGGCGACGTGCGAACCGTTGAGTCCGCTTAAGTCCGGCGGGTGGGGTTATCGCGGCAGCCTTCGCTTCTTTAAACGCGCCGCGCTCGTCACGCGCCGGGGCGATGCCCTCGTACTCTCGTTGACGGGCGAGCGCACCTTCTACGTGACGGTGGATGCCCCCGACGACTTCGTGCGGGCCCTTGAAGTCGCCGCGGCACCGTCGTCGGAGACAAAGGGGGCCTCGTGACGAGTCGAATCGGACTCTTGATGTTCGACGAAATGGAAGAGCTCGACGCCGTGGGTCCCTGGGAGGTGCTCGGGTACTGGACGAGGTACTTTCCCGGCGACGGCTATGAGTTAGTGAACTTCTCTCACGACGGAGGCGAGGTCACCTGCGCCAAGGGACTTCGCATCGCGACCCAACACTCCTATTCCACCGTGCCCAGTCTCGACGTCCTGATCTATCCGGGCGGACTTGGCACCCGCGCCCACCTGAAAGACGACGCCCAACTCGACTGGCTGCGCGCGCAACGTTCTCGGGTCCCGGTGCTCGCGAGTGTGTGCACCGGTTCGCTGGTCTTTGCGGCGGCGGGTTTGTTGACGAATCGTCGAGCGACCACCCATTGGGCGTCACTCGAACTCTTGGCCGCAGTGGATCCGAGCATCGAGGTGCGGCCCGATGATCGTTACGTTGACGAGGGCGACGTCGTGACGAGTGCGGGCGTTTCGGCGGGTATCGACATGGCGTTGCACCTCGTACGTCGTTTCGTGAACGAGGAGCGGGCTCGTCAGGTGCGCCGAGGTATCCAGTACGACCCGCAACCACCCGTCTAGTTTTGGTTCCTAGAGTGTCAGACGCGCCTGCGCGGCCGGACCGAGATGAACTCATCTCCCACGACCACTGAAGCGGACCTCGGTACTGCGGGGAGATGCTTTAACGTCAACGCTCCGCGGACATCGTGGTGTACGTCGGTATTCGTTGGCGGTTGCGCCTACTAATTACGCCATCAGACGGGGACACGTTGCTCTTCCGGTACCTCCCGGTTGGACATCGGGTGGAAACGGGCCGACGTTTCCTGAGATACTCGAAACGTGGATGACTACGTTGAGGTGAATAAAGCGAATTGGGATAGTCGAGTCCCTCACCACGTCAAGGGATACGACCTCGATCGTTTTCGAAGCGATCCAACTTTCTTGTCCGACGTGGTGCGCTTTGACTTACCCAGATTGGGTGACATTACCGGGCTTGATGTTGTTCATCTTCAATGTCACATAGGAACTGACACGTTGTCACTTTCGCGACTTGGTGCGCGAAGCGTCACCGGCATTGACTTTTCGTCCGCGGCGTTGGAAGCTGCACGGTCACTTGCCAACGAGTGCGGAGAGAACGTGACCTACGTCGAGAGCGAAGTGTACGGTGCGGTCGACGCGTTAGGTTCCGAGCGTTTTGATCTGGTGTTTACTGGCGTCGGAGCGCTCTGTTGGCTGCCCAATATTCGACGTTGGGCCGAGGTCGTTGCGCAGTTGCTTCGACCAGGGGGTCGTCTCTTCCTTCGTGAATACCACCCAGTGCTTTGGGCACTGTCTGACCCTCGCCCCGATGGTCTGCTCACCCTCGAATTTCCCTACTTCGAGACAGCAGGTGTGCTGTTCAATGAGACCCACTCTTACGTCGAACACGGAGAAGCGCTGACCTCGCCTGATTTCCTCTCCTTTAATCACGGACTTGGCGAGATCATCACCGCCTTGATGTCATCTGGTCTCGACCTGACCGGCTTGGAAGAGCACGAGAGTGTCCCGTCAAATCCACTCGGGGGAGCGATGGAGGCTCTCGGCGGTGGGGAGTATCGACTACGCGAAAGCCCTCTTCGCCTTGCGGCCTCGTATACGCTGCAAGCCGTGAGGCGCTAGCGGAGATTCCTTCGTCGTAGTGGAGATGCTGAGAATCCAAAGGAAGGTTGAAGGCTTCTTTCAAATGGACTCCCGTCATTGGTTGCGCCTAACGGTTTCGCCAAAGTTGAATGTCCAAAATGAGTGTCAAGGTCATAGTGCTTCGTCGGTGAGGCCAAGTTTGCCAATGAGTCGGTCCATCTCGGGGTGAGTAAGTAGCACGAGCGTCTTCTTGGTCCTTCCACGAAGGATCACAACCTTGTCACCTTCCTCGAGTTGGAGTTCTCGCCGAGCTTCGGCGGGGATGACGATTTGACCTTTGGCGCCAACAGTGGCCATCCCAACTATTGAACTGAGCTTGCCCATACAAATACGTTCCTTTCGCCTGTACTACTTTCTCTATAAGTATAACATTTCATACATAAGTGTTCAGCTGGTTTTTTCGTGTCAAGGGACGTCTGCTCCGGTGCGCTGAAACTGCGGGTAGATCAGTTCTTCGATCGTGAAAACGTGTACTCAATGCGCGCGTGAATTCATTCCCACGAGTTGACACAAGAAGTGTCCGCGCTGCCGGACAAAGAACACTTGCCAGTGCGGTCGGTCGAGGATGGTTGCGTCCACGACCTGCTTCACGCGTCGAAAAAATGGAGGTGGATCAAACGCGAACGAGAGCGGCGGCCGGACTATTCACCAACGGGGCTACGTGATGGTGTGGGCACCGAATTATCCACCGGCCGCTCGAAGTAAGTTCGTATTCGAGCACATTCTTGTGACGGAAGAGAGTATCGGTCGTTGTCTAATGGGGGGCGAGACCGTCTATCGTCGAAATCGAGTCCGAAGTGAGAAAAGTATCTCGAATCTCGAGCTGTGGAAACGGCCGCAACCAACTGGTATTTGGGTCGATGACGCCGTCAAATGGGCGCGCCGCATCATCGAGGTCTATGACAACCACGAGATAATTTCATCTCCAACGACCACCGAAGCGAGCCTCGGTAATCCTTGGAGATGCTGGGAATCGAACCCAGGTCCATCAATTCCTTAGTGCTTCTTCTCCGAGCGCAGCCAACAGGAAGTTGTCGGGAACGTCGCTGCTGTGGGCACCTGCGGCGATCCTTAGTCAGCTGAAGTGTCCCTTCGAAGTCACTGACGAACTC
>JBEKWQ010000058.1:0-8801 GCA_049512875.1 Acidimicrobiales bacterium | reverse complement strand
CCTTGCGACGACGTCGGCCTGGGAAGGGTAGAAAGAGGGCGGCGATGAAGGTGACCACCATCAGAATGATCACCGTCAAGTTCGCGACACTGATGTAGATCCAGTGCCAGTGAACGTAGTGACCCAACGTATTCAACGGGAAAATCGCTGCGAAGGACAAAATGGCTGCCATCAAGCACACCCCTTTCTGGGGTTCAGTCTGTCAGGTCAACTCAGGACGTCACTAGGGACTTACGGCCCAGATTCATCGGATCTGATCGCTTCTCGGTGCCGGGTTCGCGGTCGTGCGCGCTTTGGCGCAACGTGAACTGGGTCATGCCAATGGTGAGCGACACGGCCCCGGCGACGTGCAGTTCGACGAGGACGACGGGCACGTGGGTGAGGTACTGGGTTATCCCAATGGCGGCCTGAACAAGAGCAATTACTACCAACCGTCGCACGCCGAGTTGGAGGGCCCTTGGAGCGCCGGACTTCCAGATCGCGAGGAGCAGGCCGACCACGAGTCCGACGAAGAGCAGGGCCGCGGCGGAATGAACCCAGGCCGCCGACGAGAAGGCGAAGGGGAGACGCCGAGCGCGAAGCTGACCTTGTGATGATCCGGCGTGGGGACCCGAACCGGTTGTCAGTGTGCCGGTGACGAGCAGGACAACGAAGGGGATCCAGAGCAAGCGAGCGACGGATCGGAAATGCGGATCACGTACGTCACTACGAGTCCCGGGTCCGAAGAGGTACTTCGAGTGGTGATAGAGCACCGCGCCAATCACCACCATCGCGAGTGAGAGCAGCATGTGCAGCGAGACGAGCCAGGGATTCAGCTTGCTGTAGACGACGAATCCCCCGAGCACGGCGTCGCCGATCACGCCCAGGATCAGCGAACCGGAGAGGGCGAGCAAGTCGCGACGACGGGGGTCTCGCATCCACGCCGCGATGAAGGTGACGCCCGTCAGTATCACCAGGGTCACGGTGACCATGCGGTTCGCGTATTCGATGAAGGGATGGATGCTGAGTGATCCAGTAAAGCGACCGTGGAAGCACGTGGGCCAGTCTGGGCACCCCAGGCCCGATCCCGTGAGGCGCACCGCGGCCCCCGAGAGCACGATGAGGATCATGGACAAGAAGGTGGCGAAGGCGAACCAGCGAAACGCGGGCGCGGACAGCGTGCGAGGAGTGTTGGCCACCTCCGTAGCCTAGGGAATCTGGCGGCTCGTAGAATAATCCCCGTGACCATCGCCGCCCCTCGCCACCTATCCTTCGCCGAGGTCCTGCGAGGCTACGTCGCTCTCACCAAGCCACGCATCATCGAATTGCTGCTGGTCACGACGATCCCCACGATGGTGGTCGCGGCCAAAGGCATACCCGGACTGTGGCTCGTGGTGGCGACGTTGGCTGGTGGCACACTGGCCGCTGCTGGGGCCAATGCGTTCAACATGGTGATTGACCGCGACATCGACGCGATCATGCAACGCACGCGTCGACGACCACTGGTGACCGGCGTCATGACCCCTCGCGCGGCGACGATCTTCGCGGTGGGCCTCGAGGTGGTGGCGTTCGCGGTCCTGGCGATCTGGGTCAACCAACTTTCGGCCTGGTTAGCGCTGAGTGCGACGGCCTTTTACGTCTTTATCTACACCATGTGGTTGAAGCGTCGCTCCAAGCAGAACATCGTTATCGGTGGTGCCGCGGGGGCCGTTCCGGTGTTGATCGGCTGGTCGGCCGTGACGAACTCGCTGGGCTGGACACCCGTGCTGCTCTTCCTCGTGATCTTCATCTGGACGCCGCCACATTTTTGGGCGCTAGCGGTGCGCTACCGCGATGACTACGAGGCGGCGAACGTCCCGATGATGCCGGTGGTGGCGTCGCTGCGTCGAACGACCCTCGAAATACTCGTGTACTCGGTTCTGATGTGGGCCCTGACGATGCTCGTCGGACCCGCCGCGCACTTGGGTTGGATCTACGCGGTGTCGGCCACGGGACTCGGCGGTCTCTTCACTTTCTACGCGTACCGCCTCTATCGACACGCACGCGAAGACCGCGCTGACGTGGGCGAGGCGATGCGTCTCTTTCATTTCTCGATCACGTACTTGACGGCGCTGTTCGTGCTCATGGCGGTTGATGTCATTGTCCGAAACCACTAAGCCAGCGCGGGGTCACCCTTCGCCGATGATGTTCGTGTCGCTGGGTCTGGGCGCCGTGATCGCGATTGCGCTGATCACCGTGGTGTCGGTCCTCACGGGGGGCAAGGTCACCAACGCGAACACCACACCGAAGGCTGCGCTCGACGGCACCAGGATTGCTTCGTTCACGACGGGCGGTCTGGACGGTGGGAGCCAGAAGGCCCCGTGGTCCAGTGGTCGACCATCGGTACTCGTTTTCTTTGCGAGTTGGTGTGGTCCTTGTCAAGGCGAGATGCCAAAGCTGGCCAAGTACGTCTCGACGCACCACGAAGGAAACGTCGAGGTCCTCGGCATCGACGCGGGCGACGAGCGCGGCGCGGCCCTGTCCTTTACCAAGAAGGACCACGTCACGTTCCCGATCGCCTTTGACCCTAACGACTCGATCACCGCCGGTCTGTTTAAGTTCGCGGCGTTACCAGAGACGGTGTTCTTGAACGCACGGGGTGTCGTCGAGAGCGTGCACGTGGGTGCGATCCGGGTCGCCGAGTTCGCGAGCGGCATCAAGTCACTCGAGAGCTAGTCGAAGCGGAAGGTTCGCGCGGCCAGTAGCGGCGCGAGTACCGCCCACACGCCGAGTGAGACCCAGTCGGCCAAAGACGGCGGGCGACCCTGGCCGAGGATCCGGTGAAGTCCTTCGGCCAGGGCTCCAGAAGGAAGTCCTACGACGACGTGGCGCACCAACGACGGCAAGGAAGAGACGGGAACCACGATGCCCGAGACCAGCAGCAGGATCAGGTACAGACCATTACTCGCGGCCAAGTTCACCTCGGCTCGCAACCGCCCAGCGAGCAGCAGGCCAATGCCGGCGCATCCGGCTGAACCGAGCAGGAGCAGTGCGATGACTTCGAGCGCACCAGACCCACCCCCGTGAGGGTGCCACGCGAGCGCCAACGCGACGAGCGAGAGGACGACGACCTGGATTGCCTCGGTGACGAGGACACCGGCGATCTTGGCGCCGATTAAGCGGCGCTGTCCCAGTGGGGTGACAAAGAGGCGGCGAAGTACGCCGTAGGAACGTTCGAATCCGGTCGCGATCGACAGCGCGACGAGCGACGTGGAAAGAACGCACAGCGCCAGGACGCCCGGAGCGATGAAGTTGACGCGGTGCGCGTTAGGTGACGTGGTCACGTGAGCGAGCGAAAAGAAGACCAGCAGAAGGACCGGAATGCCGATCGTGAGGAGCAAGGTCTCACCTCGTCGGATGTTCATCCGAACCTCGGCACGGGTCTGCGCCCACCACGCCTTCACGACCGTGGACCGTTTCGTTCGTCGGCGATCAGGTCGAGGTAACGCTCCTCGAGTGTCGCGCGGGTTCGCAGCGACACCAAGGAAAGTCCCACGCTCGTCAAGTACGTCGTCACCAACGCAATCCTTTCTGGACTGGATGAAACGGCGCAGCGAGCCCGCGATGGCCCGTCGGAGCTGACCTCGCAGGCCAAGAGTGAAGCGAGGGCCGCGGGGTCGACGGGTCCCGAGGTCTCGATGATGAGTTCGGGTTCACCCGCGAGGTCGGCGAGGGTGCCCTGGGCGACCTCGTGGCCCCGGTGCAGGATGACCAGATAGTCCGCCAGTCGTTCCGCCTCGTCGAGCTCGTGCGTGGTTATCAGGAGCGCACAACCGCGATCGCGCTCGGCGCGAATGAGGTCGCGAATCACCTTTCGACCTTCGGGATCGACGGACGTCGTGGGTTCGTCGAGCACCAGGACCTTGGGGCGCCCGAGCAAAGCCAGGGCGAGCAGCGTTCGTTGCTGCTCGCCACCGCTCAGTCGACGCCACGCAGTGCGCGCACACCTCTCGAGATCGAGCAACCTCAGTAACTCGGAGGGTTCGCGAGGTGCCTCGTAGTAGGTCGCGGTCAGGTCGAGTACTTGACGCGGGGTCATGGGGAACCACACGCCGCCGCGTTGGAGGAGGGCTCCGGTGCGGGCGACGACTTCACGATGATCGCGCACTGGATCAAGCCCGTGGACGCGAACCGAGCCGGCACTGGGACTTCGAAAGCCCAAGAGCGTCTCGACCGCCGTTGTCTTTCCGGCACCGTTGGGCCCGAGCAGGGTGGCGACCTCGCCGTACTTGATCTGAAGGGTGACGTCGTCCACGGCGCTGACGGCCCCGAAGGAGACCTTCAGATTCTTCATCTCAACGGCGTTACTCACGACCTTTGAACCTAGACGTTTCTGCCAACCCTTCGGGTGCCTCGGTAGGCTTGCCGGAATGATTGATCTCGCACAACTGCGTCGCGAACCGGATTTCGTGAAGACCGCCCTTGCACGAAGGGGTGTCGACTTTTCGACCATGGACGAGATCATCGAGTTAGACGCCGAACATCGACGACTCCTTCAAGGGGCCGAACAGCTTCGCGCCGAAGTGAAGGACCTCTCGCGTCAGGTTGGAGAGGCTCGAAAGAACCGAGAGAGCGAGAAGGCGGACGAACTCGCCGCGAGGAGTCGCGAACTTGGTGAACACGAGAAGTTGGCGACCCAGCAACTCGACGCAGTGGCCACGGTGTTGCGAGAGAGATTGTTGTTGATCCCGAACATTCCCGCGCCGGACGTGCCTGACGGCAAGGATGAGAACGACAACGTGGAGACGCGTCGTTGGTGGGTCGCGATGGATGAGGGCGCACCTTTTCCGACGTACGCCCAACACCAGCGAGTCCCCCACTGGGAGATCGGTATCGAACTTGGGATTCTGGACCTGGAGTCGGGGGCGAAGATAGCCGGGTCGATGTTCCCGCTCTTTCGCGGGGCCGGTGCTCGTTTGGTGCGCGCGTTGGGCTTTTACGCTCTGAACGCCCACCTGGCGGACTACGAGGAGATCCGGCCACCGAGTTTCGCCCTCACCGAGACCATGATGTCGACGGGACACTTGCCCAAGTCCGTTGACGACATGTACGCGATCGAGCGCGACGACCTCTGGGCTATTCCCACGGCGGAAGTGCCACTGACTTCGATGAACCGCGGCGAGATCCTCGACGAGGATCAGTTACCCATTCGCCTGACGGCCCAGACGGCCTGCTTTCGTCGCGAGGCTGGTGCGGCCGGTCGTGATACCAGAGGACTGCTGCGAGTGCACGAATTCGACAAGGTCGAGCTCTTCGCCTACTGCACGCCCGATCAAGCGACCGCGGCGCACGCGGACATCCTCCAGCGCGCCGAAGGGTTGCTCCAGATACTGGGACTCACCTACCGGGTGCTCGACCTCTGCACGGGCGATTTGGGTACCTCCTCGGCGCGCACGGTTGACCTGGAGGTCTACAGTCCCGGTGTCGACAAATGGCTCGAGGTGTCGTCGGTGAGTTGGTTCCGCGACTTCCAAGCGCGCCGGGCCAACGTCCGTTACCGCACCGCCTCGGGCTCTACGGCGTTCGTGCACACGGTGAACGGTTCGGCGCTGGCGTGGGCGCGCATCTGGGCGGCCCTCGTCGAAACGTACCGTCAGTCCGACGGATCTGTGAAGTTGCCCGACGTACTGGCTCCCTATATGGGTGATCAGTTGGTCATCACGAAGAAGGCTTCGTAAGTTCAAAGCGGTATCCGACGCCCCGTACCGTGGTGATTTGGTTCGGCGCCTTCGGGTCGTCTTCGATCAGACTTCGCAAGCGCTTGATGTGCACGTCGAGGGTCTTGGTATCACCGACGTAGTCATTGCCCCAGACTCGGTCGATGAGTACCTCACGGGTCAACACCCTTCCGGGATTCTCTAAGAGGAGTCGCAGGAGCGCGAATTCCTTCTTGCGCAACTTGATCTCCTCACCGTTTACGAAACAGCGTCGTGCGTCGATGTCCATTCGCAACGCGCCCTGCTCGATGATCTCGTCGGCCAGATCAACGTGTTCATGTGATTCGCGACGTCGAAGCACGGCACGGATGCGCGCCACCAATTCACGTAGACGGTATGGCTTGGTGACGTAGTCGTCCGCTCCGATCTCGAGCATTAGCACCATGTCGACCTCTTCGCCCTTGGCGCTGACGATGATGATGGGCACGTCGCTCACGTTGCGGATCGACCGACAGACGTCGAGACCGGAAAGCCGAGGAAGCATGAGGTCTAAGAGGACGAGATCGAAGGATTCACGAGCGAAGAGAGCAAGCGCTTCTTGTCCGTCGCGGGCGATGCTTACGTTGAAACCCTCACGATTCAGACCGATAGTGAGCGCGTCGATGAAGGATTCCTCGTCCTCTACCACCAGGACGTGGGCTTTTCTCTCGCTGTTAGATTTCTTGCCCATTATGAATTCATCGGAAGTTCGAGCGCGAAGGTCGATCCCTCGCCCTCTCGGGAGTCCACCACCACCGAGCCGCCGTGGTTCTGGGCGACGTGTCGCACGATACTGAGCCCGAGCCCGGTTCCCCCCGTCTCACGAGCTCGGCCCGGGTCGACACGGTAGAAGCGTTCGAAGATTCGTTCGAGGTCCTTGGCGGGTATTCCTACGCCGTTGTCCTTTATCGCGATACGCACGAGGGGACCAACGACTTCGCCCTCGTCGTTCGTCGTCGGTTCGAGTCGCTCGATGGTGATGACCACGGTGCCGCCCTGAGGTGAATAGACCACCGCATTCTCCAAGAGCGCATGAATGGCCGAGATCAACTGTCGGCGATCGCCGACAATGACGTAATTGGTCTCGGGCTCGACGAAATCCAGGATGATGTGGTGCTGTTCGGCTGAAGTACGGATACGTTCGATCGCGTCAGCGACGATGAGCGAAACCGGCACTGGTTCCCTCGAGGGCGAGCCTTCGCTCTCGATGCGAGACAGGTCTAGGAGGTCCTCGATGATGCGGTTGACCCGAAAGGCTTCGGAGTTGATGCGCTCGGCGAGTCGGTTCGCGACGGCCGGATCTCGTTCGAATTGAAGCGTCTCGGCGAGAAGTCCGAGGGCACCCATTGGGGTCTTGAGCTCATGAGAGACGTTGGCGATGAAATCGCGGCGGATGTCTTCGAGACGGCGACGTTCCGAGACGTCTTCGATGACCGCGATGACGCCCAAGGGGCGTCGACCGTCGTCGATCACCGTGGCACGTATGGTCAAGGTTCGCCGCGGGGGGCCGTAAATGTCGATCGTTCGTTCGGCCACGCCGTTGGTCCAACCCTCGGCGAGTACCTCGGTGACCGCCTGGGCCGCGATGGCGTCGCCGTAGCGACTCGCCATGAGATTCTCAGCCTGGGTATTGCGAAAGATCACGCCGCCGGCTTCGTCGCAGAGCACGAGACCCAAGGGCAGCGCGTCCAGTGATCGGCGAAGCCGCACTGATTCGGCGCTCGATTCTGACACCGCGATGGTGGCGGCGCCGGTGACCTCCTCTAAGAAGCTGAGGGCTGACTCCACTTTGCCGTTGTCGTCACGGGGTTCGACACCCAAGCGGCCCCCCAGGGCGGTGAGACGCTGGGCGATCGCGCGATGACCCCGACGCCGATTGATCAGTGCGCCCAGGAGAGCACCAAGAATGAGGACGCCAGCGGCCGCGAAATACAGCGCAAAGGCGGGCCAGTGAGAGGCGAAGTTTTTCGTCGCGGCGAGAAGCACGGAATCATTCTCGCAGAAGATCGATGAACGGGCGAAATAGCGACCATTGGGCATCTCCCAAATGAAAGCGAGCCTTCCGTGTTGATCGCCGACGTGAATCTCACCCCCACCGCTACGTCACTCCCTGGTAGCGCCGCGCTGCAGCAGATCGCCAATGGAATTGCGGCGTGGGCGCTTATTGGGGCCCTCGTCGCGCTCCTGCTCGGAGCGGCCCTCTGGGCAATCGGGAGTCATACGCAGAACATGCATCAATCGGCGTCGGGGCGACGTGCCGTCGCGACGTCATTGGTCGCCGCGGTGTTGATCGGCGCCGCGCCGAGTCTCATCAACTTCTTCTTTCACACGGGGTTGAGTGTCCACTGATGAGTCACCTACTCTGCCTGTTTACTCCGGCGAACTGTGCCACGACGTTTATCGCAAAGGCAACGCTCGGCGATCTGTTCAGCGCGCTGACCACGTGGATTCTCAATAGTGTCCAGTGGTTCTTGAGCGCGGCAGGACTCGTGCTCACGTCCATGAGCGAACCCACGACCGTAGTGAACTCCGCGAACCAAGAGTTCGGCGTGCTCCTGGTCCTCGCACCGCTTTTGATGATGGTGGGATTACTCGTCTCAACGATGCAGGCGCTTCGGCACGGGGACGCCTCGTCGCTCTGGCGCGTCTATTTCGGGGTTGCGCCGGCGTGTGTCGCCGGGATCTTTCTCGCCAAACCCTTGACGGTGCTCGTTTTGGAGGCCGTGAACCAATTGTCGAGTAGCGCGGCGTCGTCGGTGGCGAGCCACACCTCAGATCTCGTCAGCGCCTTCTCCTCACTGTCGACGTCGACGCCGGGTTTTGGACTCTTCATTCTGGCGATCGCCGTCGTGATCGGCACCTGGTTACTCTGGTGCGAGTTATTGCTGCGCACGGTGGTCCTGTCCCTTCTTCTGGTCCTCGTGCCCGTGATTGTGCCTCTTTCGACGTTTCCGTCGCTTCGTCGGCTCGGCTGGCGTCTCGCGGAAACGTTCCTCGCGGTCGCGTCCAGTAAGTTCCTTATCGTCATCGCCCTGACGCTGGGTCTGGACGAGTTGCAGGGCTCGTCGGCGAGCGAGATCGTCGAAG
>JBEKWQ010000057.1:0-8895 GCA_049512875.1 Acidimicrobiales bacterium | reverse complement strand
GTCGCCGCCGCGCGTCTCGAGGACCTCGGCGCCCTCGTGCTCGCGTGCACGGAGACGACTCGCCTCAGTGACGTCGCCGCCGAACAAGTACTCGAGGCGCCCGCCTCGACCGGCGACTTCGCGGGTCCTCCGCTGGTCGACGAGGACTGGCTCGTGCTCTCCACGGTCCATTCGGCCAAGGGACTCGAGTTCGACACCGTTCACGTCCTGCACGCCGCCGACGGTAACTTTCCCTCCGACATGGCCCTTGGATCGCGCGAAGGCCTCGAGGAGGAGCGCCGGCTCTTCTACGTCGCGCTCACCCGCGCTCGTCGACACCTCGCGATCTACGTGCCCCTGCGCTATCACCACCACCGCGTACGCGACGACCACTCCTGGGCCCAACCATCTCGCTTTCTGAGCGGCGCCGTACGCGAGATCCTCGAAGAAGTCCACCACCCGTCCGCGCAGCTCGAAGCCACGAAGCTCGAGGCCCTGGCTCCGATCGAAGGACCGGCGCTCGTCGAGGGTCGACTCTCGAAGCTTTGGTGAGCGGACAACGACGGGGCCGCGGGCATCCTCCCTCGTCGATCCGAGCGGGACCGCCCGGGCTTAGCATTGGCCCAGAAGTCTCAAACAGGGAGCCACCATGGACCACGCCCAGGCCGAGGAATTACTCGCGAACGAACGGCGACGGCTCGAGGAGTTGCTCGAGCATTCGACACAAATAGGGCTGGTCGAGCGCGAGGGGGCGAACGAGCAGGGCGACATCGCCGACTCCGCCGAACCGTTCACGTCCGAAGAGGTGAACAACGCCATCGCGGCGAGCCTGCGGGTTCGATTGGCGGCGGTCGAACGGGCTGAAACTCGCCTCGCCAACGGCACGTACGGATTCTCCGTGCGCAGCGGCGCGCCGATCCCCGACGAACGACTCGAAGCCGACCCGGCGGCCGAACTCACCGTCGAGGAGGTCGAGGCGGGTTAGGCCGGCGAGACGTGTTCGCCACCCGCCCGGTCCTTTCGCGAAGAGCTCGCGGCCAACGCGTCGAGTCATTCTTTTACCTTTCGGCGCGCTCGTCACGCGCTCTCGGCATGGCTGGTTTCGCGCCGACCCAATCCGTCTGACGATCTCTCAGGAACTTCTCCGAAAGGTCACACTCCCCGAACAGGCGTTTCACACCGTTCTCACAAAGGTCATCCCTACCGTAGGGGGTGTTCCTTTGAAAGGAGAACAGATGAAGCACACAATGATCAAATCCCTTACCGCACTCTCGCTCGTGGTTGGTCTGGGCATCAGTGTTCCCGCCGTTGCCTACGCCTCGTCGAGCACCTCGTCACACACCTCAGCTCCCGCGCCCTCCCCAGCGTGGGCGGCGTTCAAGGTGCAGTGGAAGACCTACGTCCAGGGCCTCGAGGCCATCAACGCGACGTTCCACACGTCAGTCCAGACCGCACGTGCCACGTACCGGGCGGCCCTACAGGTCGCCACCACCAAGGCCGAGCGCCAGGCGGCTCTCGCGGCGCTGGACGCCTCGATCGTCGTGGCACTCAACGTGCGCGTGAGTGCCATCACCGCAGCGGGCGACCCTCCGTCGCCACCGGCCGGCTACAACGGGACCGCGTGGGTGACCAGTTTTCAGAGCATCAACGTGACGTTCCGCGCCTCGGTCGTTGCAGCCCAGACCACGTACTCGGCGGCGCTCGCGGCCGCCACGACGTCTGAGCAGCGCGAAGCGGCTCGCGGAGCTCTGGAGACCTCGGTGGGGGAGGCCACCACGGCCCACGCCAACGCGCTCACCGCGCTCGGTCCTCCACCAGCCAATCCCGGTCAGCCTTCGTAGGCTCGGCCGAACCCAAAAAGAGGGAGTGCCCTGGGCACTCCCTCTTTTTGGGTTGAACGGCGCGAAAACGTGAACGAACGTCACTCGAGGTGAAACGTGAACATCCGGGTCGCGTTAATGCGCACGAGCACGTTGGACTCGAGGAATTCACTCCATTCCTCTCCGTAGATTGGCGTATAGATGTCCAGGATGGTCCGACGAAGTTGCGCGTGCTCGGGAGCGACGACGTCAAGAATTTCCGCCCGGCCGTGCACGGTGACGGCGAACTCCTCGCCGGGTAGATGCGTCGCACTCACGAAGGGCCGTACGCGGAGGTGACGGACTCGCAACGAATCAGTCGAAGAACTGAAGTGGAACGAGCCACGAAAGAAGATCCCATCGACCGGACCCACGAACGGTCGCCCGTCGCTGCTCACGGTCGCGAGCGCCAGAAGTCGCATCCCACTCAGACGATCACAGGTCGCGCGCGCACCAAGGCGGCGTTCGCTCGTGATCACCTCACGCAGGTGTTGGCCCGCTCGCTCATCGCTCTCGTCGAGGAGTATCTGGAGGCGGGCAATATCCTCATCAGTCTCATGCACCCGCCCACTTCAGCAGAACAATGGTCCTTGGTCAAGGGAAATCATCTGAGTGCAGAACGGTGCGGGACACCAAGATGCGAACCCCGCACCGTTCAACTGGTCTACCCCGGACCACATTCCGTCGGCGCCGATTACACCCTCTGAATCGGTACCCGGTGCCCTTCGTCCACTACGGTCGCTTCAGGCATCGCGACCCGGACTTCAAGAACTCCGTCCTTGTAGGTCGCCGAAACCGTGGACTCGTCGACGCCCTTGGGCATCGAAACGCTTCTGGTCATCGACCCGTAACGAAACTCACTGTGATGAACGTGACGAGAACTCTTCTCGTGTGACTCAGACTTCTGTGCCGTAATTACGAGCTGGTCGTCGACCACCTCGACCTGGACCTCCTTGTCGGGGTCCACTCCGGGCAGTTCGGCGCGAATCACCATCACGTTGCCGTCGTGGCACTCTTCAATCTTGAAGGGCCGACGCCACTCGACGTCTCGGAACATTTCGTCAAGCCGCGGCCACGTGGGCCAGGTGAGATTACTGAGGAACGGTACGTCGAATTCTTGCAATTGATTCTTGGAAACCATCATCGCAGCCTCCGTTCGGAGTGCCCGCGGCACAGTTTGCGCCAGCGACAGCGCTCCTGAGACTGACCATAGGTTCCACTGGCCCGCCGTGCTAGGGGCGAAGGTCACATGCTACGTCGTCAAGCGCCGAATCGTCGGTCGCGCCGCGTGAAGTCGCGCAACGCTCGCAACAGGTCTACCTTGCGAAAGGCCGGCCAGTACGGGTCGACGAAGGCGAACTCGGCGAACGCGGACTGCCACAAGAGAAAGCCCGAAAGACGGGACTCACCGCTCGTGCGAATCACGAGGTCGGTGTCCGGAAGGTCGGCCGCGTAGAGGTTGCCCGCGAGCCCCTGGGCGTCGATCGAGTCGGCGAGGTTCTCGGGCGCCACGCCGTCGGCCAAGAGATCGGTGACCAACGAGCGACACGCGTCGACGACTTCCTGTCGTCCGCCGTAGCAAAGCGCGATGTTGACGCTCATCTTGGCCTTGCCCAATTGGGCGACCTGTTCGACCGCCTGCTTGGCGGCGAGGACCAGCGTCGGGGGCAAGAGGTCCAGGCTGCCACTCACCGTCAGGGTGAAATCGAGCCGCTGAGCGAGTCGGGGCAGGCGGTTGAAGAGTTCAGTGAGAACTTCGAAGTAGGGGTCCAATTCGGCCGCGGGTCGGCGCAGATTCTCGGTCGAGAGCACCCAGGCGGTCACCGCGCCGATCTTGAGGTCCGCGCACCAGCCGATCAATTCCTCGAGCTTCGCCATTCCGGCTTCGTAACTGGCTCGGTACTCGCCGTCGGTCGCCTCGCGCGCGAATCGACGATGTCCGTCGAGGATGACCCCGATGTGCTGGGGCAGCCGATCGGCCGGCAGCGAGCTTTCTAGACGATGCTCGTAGTAGCGGTACAAAGTGCGTCGAAGGGCCATGGACCTCTCCATCGTGGATAATCGTGACGTCAAGGAGATATTAGTTCGCCATCCTAAGAATCGCTGATGCCCTCGCTACAGGTCGGGTAGGGCGAAATCGAGACTCGGGATGTCGGTGCCCCCGTCAATTTCGAGCACCTTGCCGGTGAGAAAGGCTCCCGCCGGCGACGCCAGATACAAGACCCCCGCCGCAATCTCCTCGGGATCGGCGATGCGGTGCAGCGGCGTGAGGTCTTCCATCATCGACTTGAGCTCGGGCGTGGAGGTCACGATCTCCAAGGCCGAGGTGGCGGTGGATCCCGCGGCGATGGCGTTCACGCGAATACGCGGCGCGAGGTCCTTGGAGACCAGTCGGGTGTAGTGCGAGAGCGCCGCCTTGGTCGCGCCGTAGGCACTGTAACCACGGCCCGCGACTCTTCCCATCACCGAAGAGATGTTGACGATCGAACCACCGCCGTGCTCGAGCATCAGTGGCACCGCCACCAGATTGAGTGCGTGCGCCGTGGTGACGTTGAAATGGAACGCCTCTTCGAGGTACTCGGGACTCGTATCGAGGAACGGCAGTGGAATCGCGCCGCCGACGTTGTTCACGACCACGTCGAGGCGACCAAACTCGTCGCGCGAGCGCGTCACGAGAGAGCGGACGACGTCCAAGTCCGCCAGGTCACCCGCGACCGTCACCGCGCGCTGACCCGTGAGCGAAACCCTGGCCGCGACCTCGTCGAGGTCGGACTGCGTGCGAGAAGCGATGACGACGTTCGCGCCGCACTCGGCGAGCGCGACGGCGAGCGCGGCGCCGATGCCGCGTCCGGCGCCGGTGACGATGGCGACTTTGCCGTCGAGGCGAAAGAGGTCAAGAATCATGGGTTCTCCTTGGACAGGGGTTGCACGAGGTTACCCGTGACAGGTGGACGCTACATCCTTGGGTCCAGCGCAGGTGCGCGACGAATCGTTCAGGCGCGAAATTCGGGACTGCGCACGTGCAGCGCCTCGGTGAGCGCCAGACGAACGCCGTCGGCGTCGTAGTCACGACCGTAAACCGGGCTACCAGGTTCCTGGCGCCACGACTCATCGAGTCCGCCCGCGTCCACCGGGTCAAACCCGAGTTGATTCACGAGGTCCATGACCACGCGCTTAGCCCGTTCGTCGTCGCCCGCGACCGGCAGCGCTATACGGTGCGGCGTTCCCTCGGGCTTGCCGTGAGCGAGCAGGTGCAGCGCCTGGATCCCGTTGAACGCCTTTACGACGGGAAAACCGATCTGGTTGGCGACCCAGCGACTCTCGGTCATGCCGTCTTCGATCTCGGCGATTCGTCCGTCGCGCTGCTGCGGGTAGTAGTTACCGGTGTCAATGACCACGACGTCCTTCGCCGCACCGTCAAGAAAACCGACCGGCAGGTCGGGAACCCGGTTCTCGGGAATCGTGACGACCACGACGTCGGCGTCCAGTGCCGCCACTTCGACGCTGACCGCGGTCGCCCCCGTCTCTTTGGCGAGTTCGACGAGTGTCTCGGGTCCGCGCGAGTTCGCGATCGCGACCTGGTGACCGAGTTGCGTGAAGCGACGCGTCAGCGCACCTCCGATGTTGCCCTCACCTATGATCCCTATCCTCATTTTGAACCCTTCTTCGCACGGTGAGACTCGAAAGCGCGTTGTACCAACGCTGCCTTTGAACCTTAGCGGAAGCGCCGCAACGCACCGAAGTGACAAAGGGGATCACGTGAAGACTCCACACGACGCGACGAATCGTCGCACGAGTCATCAGACGACTCACGACTTCGCCGTAACGACAGCCCGAAACGAGCCAACGCCGCGCGTCGCGAACTCCAGTCCCCGGCCATTCGCTTCTCCTATGATGGCACCATCACCGGGGGGTGCTGAGTGCACGACAAGACGCGTCACGTTGAATGGGTTCGATCGGCCGCTGCGATCAGCGCCGAGAACCGCGTCACGTTCACGGTGTCGTCGAAAACGAGCGTCAGGCGCCCCAGGGATCTCAGGTCGTGATCGACCACGCTGCGGTCGGTGACGTCGCCGCGATTTCAGATCAAGGCGTGTCCCTTCGCGGCGTCACGAAGCGATTCGCGGCGAGTGTCGCCGTCAATGACGTGGACCTCGACGTACGACGCGGCGAGTTCTTCACGATGCTCGGACCCTCGGGATCGGGCAAGACCACGCTGCTACGTCTCATCGCGGGCTTCGAAGTACCCGACGGCGGAACGATCGCCCTCAACGGTCAAGACGTCACGGGGCGCCCCCCCTACCAACGAAACGTCAACACCGTTTTTCAGGATTACGCCCTGTTCCCCCACTTCAGCGTCGAAGAAAACGTCGGCTACGGGTTGCGGGTCAGCGGAGTGCCGCGCGCCGAACGCGCGAAGCGCGTCGACGCCGTACTCGCGATGGTTCGAATGAGTGAATTCGCGAAGCGAAAGCCCGCGCAACTTTCGGGCGGTCAGCGCCAACGAGTCGCACTGGCTCGCGCCATCGTCAACGAACCCGAGGTCTTGTTGCTTGACGAACCACTCGGCGCCCTCGATCTCAAACTTCGCCAAGAGATGCAAGTCGAGCTCAAGCGCATCCAACGCCAGGTGGGTATCACCTTTATATACGTCACCCACGATCAAGAAGAGGCCCTCACGATGAGTGACCGCTTGGCGGTGTTCCGCGACGGGCGCGTCGAGCAAGTCGGTCACCCCACCGACGTTTACGAGCAACCCGCCACCGAATTCGTCGCCTCCTTCGTCGGCACTTCGAACGTCGTTCAGACTAAGGACGGTCGAGCCGTCCTACGACCCGAGAAGATCGAACTCTCCAATAGCGACGTGCCCAACGGTCGACTCGGCGCGAAGGGTCGGATCGTGGACGTCGCCTACCTCGGAATGGTCACCCGATTCACAGTGGAACTCAACGACGGTGACACCATGACCGCCGTACGCCAGAACCGCTCCGCGGGAGCACGCACCGCAGAGGACGAACTAACGAACAATAGTGAGGTCACGCTTTCGTGGGACCTTGCCGATGCCTTCCCCCTAGCAGGACCGTCCGACACTGAGAATCAGTCCGGACCATTGAAAAAGGAGCAACATGTCTAAAACCAGATTGCTGAAGTGGTTCGGCGCGGGAGCGACCACACTGCTACTCAGCGTGTTCGTCATGCCGATCGCTCTCGGCGGCTCGGCTGGCGCAGCATTAGGAACGCCGCCCACCCAGAACATGAAGCCGCCGACGTCGATCGGCAAAGGCGAAGGAGCACTGAACATCATTGCTTGGGAGGGCTACACGCAACCCCAGTGGGTGAAACCATTCGAAGCCACCACGGGCTGTCAAGTCAACGTCAAGTACGCGGGTTCGTCCAGCGAGATGGTTTCGCTCATGGCCAACGGAGGCGGACACCAATGGGACCTCGTCTCCGCCTCGGGTGACGCGGACCTGCGTCTCATCTACGGCGGCGACGTCAAACCGATCAACATCAAGTTGATACCTTCGTGGAGCGAGTTCCAGCCCTTCTTGAAGTCCCCGTCATTCAACACGATAAACGGCTACCACTATGGCGTGAGTTTCGAGTTTGGACCGAACGTCCTGCTCTACTCGACCAAGACCTTCAAGACCGCGCCCACCTCGTGGTCGGTCTTGTACAGTTCGCAGTACAAGGGCCGGATCACCGTCCCCGACAACCCGATCCAGATCGCTGACGCGGCGCTCTACTTGGAATCAGCCAAGCCGAGTCTCGGGATTACCGACCCCTACGAGTTGACCCAGGCGCAGTTCAACGCCTCGGTCAATCTCTTGAAGGCCGAACACCCGCTGGTCAAGAAGTACTGGGACCTCGCGAGCCAGGAGATTTCCCTGTTCCAGAATGGTGAGACGGTCGTCGGCGCCGCGTGGCCCTACCAGACCTCGACGCTGCAAGCAGCCAAGGCACCCGTCGCTGACACAATCCCCAAGGAAGGTGCGACCGGCTGGGCGGACACGTGGATGCTCGCGACCAACGCGCCGCACCCGAACTGCGCGTACAAATGGATGGCCTACATGTCCACACCCAAGATCCAAGCGCAGGACGCCATCTCGTACGGTGAGACACCGGCCAACACCCTGGCGTGCCCGATCATGAACACGTTGCAGAAGGGTGGCTGCGCCGCGTACCACGCCAACGAGCCCGGGTCGTATTTCTCGACCATCAAGTTCTGGAAGACGCCGCTGTCGACCTGCGACAATGGGCAGAACGATTGCGTGGACTTCACCCAGTGGCAACAAGCCTGGACGCAGATCATTGGCTAGTCCCACGTGAGCGTTCGCGAGGGAACCCGCCAGCGACTGGGGGCGGCGCTTTGGCGCCGCCCCTGGTTGCGTGGCGCCCTGATTCTCTCGCCACCATTGCTGTGGTTCCTCGTGATCTATCTCGCTTCTCTCGTGGCGCTGCTCATCACCGCCTTCTTCAGTACGAATTCATTGACGGGCAACATCATCTATCAGTGGACGTGGTCGAACTTCTCCCAGATCTTCACTCAATCCGTGTATCACACGATCATCTTGCGAACGCTGCTGATGGCGATCGCGGTCACGCTTACCGACGGCTTGATTGCGTTGCCCTTCGCCTTCTTCATCGCCAAGATCGCCTCACACCGGACTCGCCAGTTGTTCCTCGCGCTCGTACTCCTGCCACTGTGGGCGAGTTACCTCGCGCGGGTCTACGCCTGGATCAACATCCTTTCCAATCACGGCGTCCTGCCCAACGTCGAATCGCACCTCGGTCTACCGGTCACCAACATCGCCTACACCAACGTCGCGATGTGGATCGTCTTCTCCTACCTCTGGCTGCCGTTCATGATCGTGCCCATCTACGGTGCCTTCGAACGGGTCCCCGACTCGCTGCTCGAAGCCTCGGCGGACCTGGGCGCGGGAAGCTGGTTCACGTTCCGCAAGATCCTCATGCCGATGATCCTGCCCGGCGTGGTCGCAGGATCGATCTTCACCTTCTCGTTGACCCTCGGTGACTTCATCACGCCATTGCTGAT
>JBEKWQ010000056.1:0-8964 GCA_049512875.1 Acidimicrobiales bacterium | reverse complement strand
GAAAGGTGGAGTTAGCGGGACAGAGGTCCCGGAGCCACTGTGACAGCGGTCTCGGAGCCGGGCCGAGTAGTGAGACAGAGGTCCCGGAGCCAAAGTGAGACATACGTCCCGGACTTTTACAGACTGGGCAAGACACTTTTAGTGGAGGTAAGGGGATTCGAACCCCTGACCCCTTGCATGCCATGCAAGTGCTCTACCAGCTGAGCTATACCCCCAAAGGCTCTCCGATGTTAGCAGTTTGCGATTCGCCACTTGATTGGTCAATCCAACAGCGCAAGCATTAACTCGCGTGGGTGCGAAAGAAAAGGTGAGTGGTCGCTCGCCAGCTCTAGGTGTTCGTCGCATCGCATTGCCAGCATGTTTTGAAGGCCCGGATCGATGGCGTGGTCATTACGGCACTTGACGTAGAACGTGGGAACTCCGTTTGCCGGGGCGGTACGGGGAGATCGGAAGCTCGAAATCGTCTGGGAGGTGAGCTTCGTAACGGCCCATTCACGGTTTTCGAGTGAACACTCGCCGTAAAGGGCGGACCCGGCACGGTGCGGATTGAGCCTGAGGTGCGCGCCTTCAACCTCGATGGCGTCGTCGAGTTCGGTCCGAACCCGAATGAGACGAGAGACGTCAGTGGCGCTCTCGCCCAAAAAGGGAACGAGCGCCGCCACGTAAACGAGTCGCTGCAGACCCTTGACCTGGGGAGCCGCCTCGGTGATGACGACGCCACCGTAACTATGGCCGACGAGGACTACGTCGTCGAGCCCTTCGGTGGCTTGGGCGAGCACGCGTACGTCATCTATGAGATCAGAGTCAGCGGCAGCGCCCTGACGACTGCTCGGTAGGTCGACGCACGTAGCGCGCGCGTGGTGGGTCTCAAATTCGACCAGGAGATCGCGCCAACACCATGAGCCGCCCCAGGCGCCGTGGACCAGAACGAAGACTGGACCTTCCATTCCACCTCGCCTTTCTAGGGAGAGACTAGGCCGTTCATTCTCTAGAATGTCATGATGGGCCGCCCATTTGACGTGACATCAGTAGAAGCCAAGTGGCAAGCACGCTGGCTGGACGACGGCACGTACGAGATCGACAACGACGATCCCCGTGAGCGCTACTACGTGCTCTGCATGTATCCCTATCCATCGGGGGCCGCCCATCAGGGGCACGTACGTAATTACACGATGGGTGACCTGGTTGTTCGATACCAGACCATGCTCGACAAGGCCGTTCTTTCCCCCATTGGCTTCGACTCCTTTGGCTTGCCCGCCGAGAACGCCGCCATCAAGGCGGGAAGTCACCCGCGACTCTTCACCGAGGCGCGCATGAAGGAGTTGAGTTCGTCGTTGCGCCGATTGGGTGCCGTCTACGACTGGCGACGGGAAGTCTTCAGTCACGACCCCGAGTACATGCGTTGGTCCCAGACGATCTTTCTTGATTTCTTGAAGGCTGGTTTGGCCTATCGAGCGGAAGCGCCAGTGAACTGGTGCCCGGGTTGCTTGACGGTGCTCGCCAATGAGCAGGTCTTGGCCGACGGTACCTGTGAACGGTCGGGCGACCTCGTCATTCGAAAGAACCTCGAACAATGGTTCTTTAAGATCACGGCCTACGCCGATGAGTTGTTGGATGACCTCGACGCGCTGGACTGGCCCGAACGAGTAAAGACCATGCAGCGCAATTGGATCGGACGGTCCGAGGGGACTGAGTTCGACCTTCCCCTCGCCGACGATCCGAGTCGGGCGTTGCGTGTCTTCACGACCCGACCCGATACGGGATTCGGTGTTACCTACGCCGTCATCGCTCCCGAGCATCCGCTCCTTGATCACCTGACGACCGACGAGAACCGCGACCAGGTGCACGAATTGGTGGAGCGAGCGAAATCCGAAAGCGAACTCGAGCGCACCGCGTCTTCCGACGCCGGACCTGGTCTCGAGAAGCGGGGCGCCTTCACCGGCAGTTTCGTGCTCAACCCCTTCAGTAATAAGAAGGTGCCGGTGTACGTGGCCGACTACGTTCTCGGCAACTACGGTACCGGAGCGATCATGGCCGTGCCGGCCGAAGACGAACGCGACTACGCCTTCGCGAGCGTCCACGGACTGCCGATCATTCGCACGATCGAGCCGCCCGCGGGCTTCGAGGGCGGCTCCTACGCGGGTGACGGTATACACATCAACTCTGGATTTCTCGACGGACTCGACGTCGCCGAAGCGAAGAAGAAGGCGACTGACTTCCTCGCCCGAGAGGCGAACGGTGTCGCCAAGGTTAACTATCGCCTGCGCGATTGGTTGGTGTCGCGTCAGCGTTTCTGGGGATGTCCGATTCCGATTGTCTACTGCGAGAGGGACGGCATCGTTCCCGTGCCATTGGACCAACTGCCCGTCCTCGCGCCCGACGACGTGGTGATGGACGAGAGTGGTCAGTCACCCCTCGCTACGCACGACGAGTTCCGCAACACGATCTGTCCGCTCTGTGGCGAACCGGCGGTGCGCGAGACGGACACCATGGACACCTTCACGGACTCGTCGTGGTACTTCTTGCGCTTCGCGGACCCGTTCACGCCCGATAAGCCCTTCGACCCCGTGCAGACGGCGAAGTGGATGCCGGTCGACCAGTACATCGGTGGCATCGAACACGCGATCTTGCACCTGCTCTACGCGCGCTTCTACCTGAAGGCGCTCGTCGACCTCGGCGTGGCGCCGGGAGTGCCGCGCGAGCCCTTTGCTCGTCTCTTCACCCAGGGCATGTTGCGCATCGACGGGGCCAAGATGTCAAAATCCAAGGGCAACCAGATCGCGCCCGAGACGTACTACGAGACCGTCGGCGCCGACGGCCTTCGACTCTTTCACCTTTTCGCTGGTCCGCCGGCCGAGGACGTGGACTGGTCAGATCAGACCGAGGAGATCATCGAAGGTTGTGGGAGGTTCCTTGACCGCCTGTATCGACTGGGGCAGTACGCCGAGGTCAACTTTCACGACGTCGCTGACGAAACCGACCTCGAGGTTCGACGCGCGGTGCACCGCGCGGTCGAGACGGTGACGGAATGTTTCGATCGTTGGATGTACAACATCGCCGTGGCCGAAGTGATGTCAGTGTTCAACGCCGTCTCGAAGCAGGCTCGAAGCACGCACGGCATAGAGCGGACCACGTTGGACGAGGCGATCGACCTCATGCTCAAATTACTGGCGCCCATGGCACCTCACGTCAGCGCAGAGATGTGGGAACTGCGGTATCCCGACGCGACGTCACTGCATCATCAACGTTGGCCGGTCGCCGATCCAGCACTCACCGTCACCGACAAGATCACCATGATCGTCCAGGTCAACGGGAAGGTCCGCGCGCGCCTCGAGGTCGATCCCAATGTAGGCGAGCGCGAGGCCGAGGAGCTGGCTCTCGCCGACGAAGGCGTGGGGCGTGCTCTGGGCGACTCGCCGATCAAGCGAGTGATCGCCAGGCCACCGCGCCTGGTCAATATCATCATCTGATGGCTCGTCACCCCATAAGCGGTTCGTCCGTGTCGGTCGAGCCGCCACGGTTTGACCGACCCGAGGTCGAGATCCGCTCGTCGTCGCGGCGAAAGAAGACGGGCGCGGCACACTGGTCGGGCAGTCGCATCGTTGTTCAGATACCGTCGCACCTTCGAGGACGCGAGCGCGAGACCTTCGTCGACGACCTGGTGGAGCGGCTTCTCACCCAACGCCCCCAGAACGTGGCGAGCGACGCTTCGCTCGAGGAACGATCTCGTGCGCTCGCCAAGCTCTACAACGACGGCGTGATGGCGAACTCGGTGCGTTGGGTGAACAACCAGCGCGCACGCTGGGCGTCGTGCTCGCCGGCGTCGCGTGATATCAGGGTCTCCAGTCGACTGCGTCAGTGCCCGGAGTGGGTCATTGACGCCGTGCTCGTCCACGAACTCGCGCACCTCCAAGAGGCCGACCATTCCGCGAAGTTCTACGAGATCGCCCACCGCCATCCGCGCCAGAACGAGTGCGAACTGTTCCTGGACGGCTACGCGCTCGGACTCGGTCTGCGCATTGAAGAAGGCGACGTGGACGAGCCAACTCGCGAGGAATGACTACGCGAAACCCAACGAGGTCGTGAAGACCGGTGGCACGAAGTCATTCTCCGTGGTGACGTCGGCCAGTTTGCCAAAACCCGCGCTCGCGCCCGCAATCGGTGTGGTCCTACTCGAAACCATGATTTCGTCTCTAGTTTGACTCACCACGAAGAAATCGCTCCAGCTCGGCGGCCAGCTCGTCGCCACTGGGCAACTCATCGCCGAGTGACGTGCCCTCGGTCTCGTCGGCCGCCTCTTCCAGTTGCTCAACCATGGAGGTGTGTTCGGGATTGTTCGTCACCAGGTCGTCGACGCGCTGACGGGCCTCATCGGCCGAAGCACGAAGATGACTGGCGTCGAGCGTAAGACCCGCGATTCGCGCGAGACCGTCAATCAGGGCGGCTGAGGCCTGAGGGTAGGGCATGGCCGCGACGTAATGGGGTACCCGCGCCCACAACGTGACGATCTCCATGTCGACCTCGGCGAAGCCGAGTTCAAGGGCGGCGCTGATGCCCGCGGGAACCTCGAGTTCGCCCGTGACGGTGCCGATGATCGGCAACAGGTGCGCACTCGCCTCGGGTGCGGTCGCGATCACGCGAACCGGTCGCGTGTGGGGAGTCGGCGCCGGAAACGCGCCAAGGCCCACCACCAGGCGAACGTCGAAGCGGCCCGCGGCGTCGGTGACGACGTCGATGAAGTCACTCCAGTGGAAGTCGGGTTCGGGGCCCACGAGGAAGAGAATGTCCGCCCCGTCACCGTCGTGGCCGTAGCGCAGTTGGATCTCGGGCCAGGTCAGCTCGGTCGTGATGCCGTCGACGATGCGCGCCAGCGGTCGTCTCGCGCGTTGGTCGATGAA
The DNA here is from genome assembly GCA_049512875.1 of Acidimicrobiales bacterium. Lineage (GTDB taxonomy): Bacteria > Actinomycetota > Acidimicrobiia > Acidimicrobiales > RAAP-2 > RAAP-2. The sequence goes on along the minus strand of JBEKWQ010000056.1, from coordinate 4,066 downwards.
GTACTCGGTGTCAAAGGTGGCGAGCACTTCGGTGCTGATCGTGTTGAGCATCGTCGATATCGCCGTACTCGCACCCAGTCCCGCGTCGATCCATCCCTCAAGACTCACCACCAACACGGGCTCGTTCAGTTCGGGGTCCGCCAGGAAGATGATCCGGTCGTAGATTTCGTCGTCCATTATTTCTCCAGCGTTCGCTGCGCCATCTCGGCGAGCATTGCGATGTGTGTCGGGAATTCTGCGACGCTGCCCTGATCACCGGCGGTCGCTCCGGCGCTGTAACGCGCGAAGACGCCCTGGAGGATGCAGGCCAACTTCCAATAACCGAATGCCTGATAGTAGGCGACGTCACTGACATCGAGTGGCGAGTGCGCGGCGTAGGCCTTGAGGACTTCGTCGCGGCTGGCGAAGCCCTTGGCGGTCGTGGGGGCGGCGCCCAGGAGCGCTGCGGTCTCGTCGGCCGGTTCGGCCCAGTAAACGAGTAACAGTCCGAGGTCGGCCATCGGATCGCCCAGAGTGCAGATTTCCCAGTCGAGAATCGCTCGCACGGCTCCATTCTCGTCCAAGACCGTGTTGTCGAGGCGATAGTCCCCGTGCACGACCGAGACCCGTTGCTGGGGCGGGATAGAAGCCGCGAGTTGATCGCCCACGGCCTCGACGAGTCCGCCGTGATCGACCCCCTCGACGTGCATCTGCTCGTACTGCGTTCGCCAGCGTCGCAGTTGACGTTCGACGTAGTGATCGTGCTTGGCCAGACCACCGAGTCCCGCCCGCTCGACGTCGACGTCGTGCAACTGGGCGAGCGTGGCGGCGAGGTTGTCGCCAATGGCCGCTCGCGTGGCCTCAGTGAACCGTTGCTCGGCTTGGTCGCGGTCGCGCAGTATTTCGCCGTCGACGAACTCCATGACGTAGAAAGGTCGGTCGTTCACCGATTCGTCGGTACAGAGTCCGAGAGGCGTGGCAACAGGTATGCCCAAGGGGTGCAGCGCCGAGATGACCGTGAACTCGCGAACCATGTCGTGGGCGGTCGGTAGGACGTGACTCGTGGGCGGGCGACGAAGTGCGTAGCGCCGTCGTGTCGCGTCGGTGACCTGGAAGGTCAGGTTCGAACGCCCCCCGGCGATGAGGGTGAAGTCGAGCGGTGGTGTCGCTCCCACGTGCTCGATCATCCACGACGAGACCTCGTCGTACTTGATGCCCACGACCGCGCTCCCCATGAATTCCGAGGCTAACAGTGTGTCGAACCCACGCCGTTTCGACGTGCCCGACGTTAGGCTGACCGGGGTGAGTGACCCGACGTCCGAGATCCCGAGAACCTATGGTCGCGACGAACGCGTACGGACATTTGGTCCCGACGCGTCCATTTTCCTCACCCTCGGAGAGACGACTTACGACCTTCGCACTCGTGCCCTGGTCATGGGCATCCTCAACCGCACGAAGGATTCGTTTTACGGACCCGCCGCGACTTACGATCTCGACGACTTCTTCTCCCGAGCAGAAAGCCTCGTAGAGCACGGCGCGGACATTCTGGACGTCGGCGGAGTAAAGGCGGGTCCGGGTGACGAGGTGAGCGAGGCCGAGGAGCTCGATCGAGTCGTGGGCGTCGTAGCCGAACTCACGCGGCGTTTCGACCTGCCACTCAGCATCGACACCTGGCGCGCCTCGGTCGCCGCGGCTTGTTTTAACGAGGGCGCGGTGATGGGTAACGACATCAGCGGGTTCGCCGACCCCGACTATCTGACGGTCGCCGCGCGGGCGAAGGCGACCGTCGTGGCCACGCACATTCGTCTGCGTCCGCGGGTCGCCGACCCCAACCCCGAGTACGACGACGTGACGCGAACCGTGAGTGGTTTCTTGGTCGAACGTCGCGCGCGGGCGCTCGCGGCCGGGGTGAGCGCTGATCGGGTCGTCTTGGACGCGGGCCTGGACCTCGGGAAGACGGCCGCCCAGTCAGTGCAGCTCCTGCGTGATTCGGCCCAACTAGCCGCACTCGGTTCGCCGCTGCTGCTCTCGGCGTCGAACAAGACCTTTCTCGGCGTGATGTTCAATCTCGAGGTGACCGAGCGGCGCGAGGCCTCGCTCGCCGCCGCGGCCCTGGGCATCGCCGCCGGTTGTCGTATCGTGCGAGTGCATGACGTGCTGGGAGCGGTTCGGGTGAGGGACACGTTGGCCCGGGTGCTCGAGCAGGTCGCGTGACGAGTTCATCGATTGCGGTGGTGGGTACTGACGCCACGAGGGTCTACGACGCCCTGCGCAACGTGGTCAGCGACGCGCTGAGCGGTCTCGATCCCTCGTTCGCCCTCGAGGACTTCACCGCCAAGGACGTCGCGGTGTCTTCGAGCGAGTCGATCGTTTCTCGCGTGCTCGAGGCGCTTAACACGCCGCCGTTCCTGGTCGAACGACGAGTGGTGGTGGTCCGTGACGCGCAGTCACTCCTCAGCGACGAGGCGGGACAACTCGTGGCCTGGTTGGCGAACCCGGCGCCGGGGATCGTACTGGTGCTCGGGGTCGTTGGCACGAAGGCGAACAAGTTGGTAAAGGCGTCGAGTGACGTCGTGGAAGTGAACGTCAGTTCACGTGCCCAGGACCGTGTGGCCTACGTCGAGTCCAAACTGCGCGAGTACCAGGTGACGGTCGATCACGACGCCGCCGAACGGATCGCCATTCAAGTGGGCGACGACCTCGCACGCGTCGACTCCGTCGCACGGACCTTGCGCTCGATCTTCGGCAGCGCTCCACTTACGTTCTCCAACGTCGAGCCGTACGTGGGCGACGCCGGTGACGTGCCCGAATGGGATCTCACTGACGCCATCGACGCTGGCAACGCGGCCAAGGCCATCAAGGTCGCCCGGCGCATGCTCGACTCGAAGTCGCGAGCGGGACTGCAGATCGTCAACATGCTCCAACGCCACTACCTGCGAATGGCCCGACTCGAAGGCAGTGGTGCCCGTGGTGACGACGACGCAGCGGCGTTGCTGGGCATCAACCGCTACCCCGCCGGAAAGGCGCTACGCGTCGCCCAGCGTCTCGGAAGCAATCGAATCAGTGCGGCGGTGCACATGATCGCCAACGCGGACCTTGACCTGAAGGGTGGGGTCAGCTACGGCGGCAAGGACCTCGACACGGACCTGGACGTGACCGAACTCACCGTGGTCGAGGTTCTCGTCGCTCGTCTCGCTCGCCTCACCCAGGGCGCCCGCGGCCGCTAGGACCCCGTCCTAGGATGAGGGTCACTCGCGAGGGTCTGGCCGTATCTAAGGAGGTCGCGGTGCGATGTGCCTACACTTCCTTCACGCTTCGTAGTGTGTCGAAGTGAGTGCGCGCACGTTTCGCGAGTACGTGGAGAACCTTGGTCGCTTCGGCGACAACCTCGCACTCACGAGTCGAACGTTCCTCAAGGTGCGACGACTCACGCACCGTCAGTTGCGAGACGCGGCGAACCGGGTTGCGAACCACCTTCGTTCCATCGGCGTCGAATCGGGCGATCGAGTCATGGTGGTGGCGCCGAACGGGCCCGAGTGGGTGGCGTTGCTCTTGGGCACCCTGTTAGTGGGCGCCATCCTCGTGCCGGTGGACGCGGCGAGTTCCGAAGAACGCGTGCGACGCTTCGCCAAAGAGACCTCGCCCAAGGTGTTGTTCGCGAGCCGGAACCTGCGCTTCGAGGACGTCGAGTTCGAAACATGCTACTTAGATGAGCTCGAGCACATCGTGGCCTCCCAGTCGCAGCGAGCTTCCGACGCCGCGCTCGATCCCTCGATGCCCGCGGTCATTGTCTTCACGTCGGGAACGACCGCCGATCCCAAGGGTGTGGTCCTCAGCCACGAGAACATCCTGTCGAACATTGACGGGATCCTCGAACGCGTCGAGGTGGGCGAGGACTGGCGATTCCTCTCGGTGCTTCCCCTTTCGCACATGTACGAGATGTCCGCGAGCCTGGCCTCGTTGTCGTGTGGGGCGAGTATCTTCTACGTGCCTCGGGTCACCCCGCGCGCCATCACCGAGGCGCTCAATGAATATGGCATCAACACCATCCTGGCCATCCCTCAGTTACTCACGATCATGCTCGAGC
>JBEKWQ010000055.1:0-8981 GCA_049512875.1 Acidimicrobiales bacterium | reverse complement strand
CGTCTGGTCGGTTCGACCAAGGAGGGCGTCACCGCGACCGACGTGGTGCTCACGATTACCGAGCTGCTGCGTAAGCAGGGCGTCGTGGGCAAGTTCGTCGAGGCCTACGGTCCGGGCGTCGCCTCGCTGTCGCTCGAAACGCGTGCCACGATCGGCAACATGTCGCCCGAGTACGGCGCGACCTGCGCGATCTTCCCGATCGACCAGGTGACCCTTGACTACCTGGCCTTCACGGGACGCTCCAAGGAGCAGCTCGAACTGGTCGAGACCTACGCCAAGGCCCAGGGCCTCTGGCACGACGCGAACGCCCTTGAGCCCACCTACTCCGAATACGTCGAACTCGATTTGTGGACCGTCGAGCCGAGTCTCGCGGGGCCCAAGCGCCCCCAAGACCGAGTGTCTCTTTCGGGGGCGCGCGGCGCGTTTCGCGACGCCCTCGGGCGCGAGGTGAAAGAGGTCCACGGACTCGCCAACGCCGAGGACCTGAAAGACGGCGCGGTCGTCGTCGCGGCGATCACGTCGTGCACGAACACGTCGAACCCGTCGGTACTGGTCGCGGCGGGCCTCGTCGCCAAGCGAGCGGTCGAACTCGGTCTCACCAAGAAGCCCTGGGTGAAGACCTCGCTCGCCCCGGGCAGTCGGGTCGTGATGGACTACCTCGAGCGCGCCAAGCTCGTGGATCCCCTCGACCAGCTCGGTTTCTACCTCGCGGGTTACGGCTGTACGACGTGCATTGGTAACACCGGTCCCTTGCTCGAGGGTGTCTCTGAGGCGACCAACGAGCATGATTTGTCGGTCGTCTCGGTGCTCTCGGGTAACCGTAACTTCGAGGGTCGCATACATCCCGACGTGAAGCAGAACTTCCTCGCGAGTCCCCCGCTCGTCGTTGCCTACGCACTCGCGGGCACGATCGACGTCGATCTCAGCAACGAGCCGCTCGGTACCTCTACCAAGGGTGAGCCGGTGTACCTTCGCGACCTCTGGCCGAGCGACGCCCAGGTCGCTGACGCGGTGCGCGCCTCAATCACGCCCCAGATGTTCGAAGAGCGTTACGCAGAGGCTTTCAGCGGCGACGAACGCTGGCGAGAAGTACCCACGACCAACGCCGTCACCTACGACTGGGACCCCAAGTCCACCTACGTGAAACTTCCCCCGTACTTCGAGGGCCTCACCGAAAAGCCGGGCGTCGTCAATGACATCGAAGGTGCGCGCGTTCTCGCCCGACTCGGCGACTCGGTCACGACCGATCACATCTCGCCCGCGGGAAACATCCGCGCGAGCTCGCCCGCCGGGCTCTATCTCATCGACGGCGGCGTGCACCAGGCGGACTTCAACAGCTACGGTACGCGCCGGGGGAATCACGAGGTCATGGTCCGCGGCACGTTCGCCAACATCCGCCTGCGCAACTTGATGGCCCCGGGCACCGAGGGCGGGGTCACGATCAAACTGCCCGAGGGGACCCAGATGTCGATCTTCGACGCCGCCATGGCCTACGCCAACGAGGGGACGCCGCTCGTCATCCTCGGCGGCAAGGAATACGGCACGGGCTCTTCGCGCGACTGGGCCGCCAAGGGCACCAAATTGCTCGGAATAAAGGCGGTCCTGGTCGAGAGCTTCGAGCGGATCCACCGCTCGAACCTGGTGGGCATGGGCGTGCTGCCCCTGCAGTACCTACCGGGCGATTCGGCCCAGACCTACGGCCTTGACGGCACCGAGATCTTCGATATACGGGGCCTCGACCCACTTAACCGGGGCGACACCGTGGCGCGGGTGAGCGTGGGGGTGACGCGGGTCAATGGCGACACGCTCGACTTCGAGGTGCGACTGCGCATCGACACGCCCACCGAGGCCGAGTACTACCGCCACGGCGGTGTGCTGAACTTCGTGCTTCGCCAGTTGGCCCAGGCGTAATCACGTCGCCAGCGCGTGGGTGACCGCGGAGTCCACGCTGTCGTGGAGCTGGATCGTGGCGAGGAACTTGCTGTCGGTCGATTTCAACTTCTTCTGGACGAGCGCGTCGCTGCGCGCGAGCGAGAACGTGATCCCGTCATTGGCGAGGTCGCTCACGATCTCGCTGAGTGACAGCAGCGAGGTGTAGTCGATGTCCGAGATGGCGGCCGAGTCGATCACCAGGTGCTTGGTGTCTGGGTATTTCTTTAACAGGTCGTAGAGCTTGCGGCGAAACACGCCGGCGTTGGCGAAGAACAAGTCCCGCTCAAACAAGAGCACCGTCACGCCGGGGACCAGATGCACGTCGCGCACGTCGAGTGGCTCCCAACTCGTGGTCCCGCCCCGTCGACCGAGCACGACCATGGTGGGACGCGCGGATCGCCAGGTCTGTTCGAGGATCGCCAGACCGACCGCCACTGCGAGGCCCAACTCCACGCCGAGAAAGACGACCCCGAGCCAGGCGACCACCCCGAGCGCGCATTCTGCGCGACTGACACGGTAGACATTGCGTATTTGGCCCACTTTGATCAGCCGACCGGCGATGAACAACAACACCCCCGCCAAGGACGCGAGGGGGATATCGCGCGCGTAGGTGACGAGCGGTGAGAGCGCCAACGCGCCAACCGCGGCCGTGAGTCCGACCAGTTTGGTCCTTCCTCCGGCGAGACGCGTGATGGTGGTGCGCGCGGGGCTCGCGTCCACGGCGAAGCTGCCCACGAGACCCGCGGCGACGTTGGCGAGTCCGATGCCAAAGAAGTCTCGGCTGAGGTTGTCCTCGACCCCGATCTCGTCGGCCGAGGTTCGCGCGGTCGCGGCGCTCTGGCTCATGATGACGATCACCAGGGTGAGCGCCGTCGTGGCGACCACGCTCCACTGGTGCAACGTGAACCAGTGCAGTCGCCACGTGGGTCCGCCCACGGTGACCGTGCCGAGCAGTTGCACGCCGTGGGTCGAGAGTGACAAGGCCACCGCGAGCACCGCACCAATCAACACCGCTCCGAGCGCCCACGGAACTCGCGCGTTCAACCTTTCACCAAGCATCATCGCCCCGAGCGTGCCCAGTGCGATGACGATGGTCCACGCGTTCACGTGGCCGAGGTGGTGGAAAAGCGAGTCGAGGCGAGAGACGACCGAACTACCACCCGACGCCACGCCAAAGACCCGCGGCAGCTGATGGACAATGATGATCACCCCAATGCCGCTGAGGAATCCCGCGACAATCGGCACCGAGAGGAAGTCAGCGAGCCAACCCAGCTTCAACAAGCCGATGGCGACGAGGATGACGCCCGCCACGAGGGCCGTCGCGGCGACGAGCGAGTAGTACTGCGAGGAATCCGGCAAGGCGATCTTGAGGATCGCCACCGCGAACAGCGGCGCGATCGTCGAGTCGGCGCCCACCGAGAGGATCGGGTTCGATCCCGCCACTATGAACACGAGAGTCGCGGTAATAAAGGCGATCAGTGCGACGAAGGCGGGAACTCCGGCGAGCTGGGCGGTCGCCAATTGCTCGGGGATGGCGATGGCGAGCAACGTGACGCCCGCGAGGATCTGACCCGGGAAGTTCGCTCTGGTGACCCCGAGGAAGACTTGGCTTAGTCCCTTGGCCCCGCTGCGCTGTCCAATTGGCGTGCGCGCGTCGTGGCGGGGCGAAACAGGCATGGAAATACCCTACGGCGCCATCCGCGCTGGTTCCTACTTGGTCGTGACGACCTTGTACCCCTCGGCAAGGCGGGCTTTACCCAGACCAGCGGACTTGGCGATGAGGCGCGCGTTTCGCCGGATCATCTTCTCGAGGTCCTTGCGGTGTCCGACCTGGCTCTCGTGCTGCTTGAGGGCGGCGATCTTGCGGTCAAAGACCTTAGAGATGTCCACGACCATGTTGGGCTGACCGCTCGTCAGCCAGACCTCGGGAACCACGTGAGGCTCGAAGCCCTCGCGCAACAACTCGGGGAACGCGTGAGGATTTCGTGCGTCGGGATAGACCGCGCGCAGCGTCGCTTCACCCACCGCCAAGTGGTCGGGGTGACTGGCGTAGATCCGTTCCCAGTTCCGTTCAGGGTTCTGGGTGATCACCAGATCCGGTTTATGCGTGCGAATCACGCGCGCGATCTCGCGGCGCAACAACAGCCGTGGCTCGACCTGGCCGTCGGGCCAACGCAAGAAGGCGAGGCTCGACACGCCTACTTCTTTGGCGGCGGCGGTCTGTTCGGCCTCGCGGATTGCTGAACGCTCCTCCTTGGTGTGCGTGGAGTCATCGCCTCCCGCGTCACCCGAGGTCACGAGGCAGTACGCCACGTCCACGCCGTGTTTGGTCAGTGTCGCCACGGCACCAGCCGATCCGAAGTCGATGTCGTCAGGGTGGGCGACGACGACGAGTGCTCGCTTGATCGAGCCGTCGTGCTTGAAGACCCTCGGTCCCTTGTCCTTCTTACTCAAAGTACGGAATCCTCCTTGGTGGGGTCCCAGTTCGCCAGGTCCTTCAGGTGTGGGTCGTTCGAGAATACTTCGATGATCGGCCGCTTCAGCGCCAAGCGACGCATGATCACCTCCGCTTCGATGATCTGGTTGTAGAGCAGCAGCGAGACGACGACGCCAGTGGATCCGGCGCGTGCGGTGCGTCCCGAGCGATGCAGGTACGCCTTGTGGTCTTCGGGTGGGTCGAAGTGCATCACGCAGTCCACCCCGTCGATGTGAAGTCCACGCGCGGCGACGTCGGTCGCGACCAGTACCGAGAGCTTGTTCGCGCCAAAATCGGCCAACGCCTTCTCACGCTGACTTTGGCGAAGGTCGCCGTGGATCGCCGCGGCGTCCACGCCCTCCTTCTGGAGTTGTTCGACGAGCCGGTCCGCGCCGCGCTTGGTGCGACAGAAGATGATCGTCTTGTCAAAGGACTTGCAGATGGCGGCCGCCACCTTGATGCGGTCCATCTGGTGGACGTTCAAGAAGTGGTGCACCATGAGGGTCACCGTCTGGGTGTCGCTCTGGACCTCGTGGAAGACCGGATCGGTGAGGTAGCGCTTGACGAGCCGATCGACGGCGCCATCGAGGGTCGCCGAGAACAGCAACGTCTGGTGAGGATGCTCGGCAATGCGACGAAGCACCCACTCGACCTGGGGCATGAAGCCCATGTCAGCCATGCGGTCCGCTTCGTCGAGCACCAACACGTCGAGTCCTTCGACGTTGATCTCGCCGCGGTCTCCTAGGTCGATGAGACGACCGGGCGTGGCGATGATGATGTCACAGCCCTTGCGAAGCGACTTCACCTGGCGCTCGATGTCCGCGCCGCCGTAGACGGCGTTTACGTGCAGACCGAGCGCCTTACCCAGTGGCGCGAGTACTTCGTGCACCTGGACGGCGAGCTCTCGAGTGGGCAGCAACACGAGTCCCCGGGGACGAGCCGGACCGCCTTCACGCGCGATTGGCTCGCTCGCGGCGACGCGTTGGAGCATCGGGAGGCCAAAACCCAGGGTCTTACCTGAACCGGTCTTGGCCTTTCCACAGACGTCGCGACCATCGAGGGCGTCGGCGATGGTCATGGCCTGGATGGGGAAGGCGGTGGTGATCCCTTGCTTTTCGAGCACCTCGCAGAGTTCTGCTTGGATACCCAGATCGGCGAAGGTCTTGTTGGTGGCGTAAGAGTCCGGTGACGACGTCACGGACTCGAGATTTTCGGTACTCACGGGTCAAACGGTCATTTCTCGGTTGGACCCGGAACCGGCGTTCGAAAGTGTGGGCCCAAGCTCATTTCCAAGAGCTTCTCTCCTAGTCTACGTGAGATATCGACTTTCCCTTCAGCATTTGAAAGGACCAACGTGGCACGACTTCAAGTGGGTTCCAAGGCACCGGCCTTCGCCCTGCCCAACCAGAACGGCGACAAGGTCGCGTTGAGCTCTTTCGCGGGTTCGCGCGTCGTGCTCTACTTCTATCCCGCTGACGACACGCCGGGTTGCACCAAAGAAGCGTGTCAGTTCAACGAGGGACTGCTCGCCTTCAAGCGACTCGGGGTGAAGGTCCTCGGCATCTCGCCCGACGACGGACCCAGTCACGTCGCCTTTCGCAAGAAGTACGGACTGAAATTCGACTTGCTGAGCGATCCCGACAAATCGGTCATGGCCAAGTACGGCGCCTTTGGTGAGAAGATGTTGTACGGAAAGAAAGTCCAGGGCGTCATCCGCAGCACGTTCCTCGTCGGTGCGAACGGAAAGGTCGAACGTGCCTGGTACGGCGTGCGCGCCGACGGTCACGCCGCCAAGGTGCTCAGCGCACTCGAGGATTAACTTGCGTTACGACCTCGCACCGTGCGGATGCGGTGCCAGAGCGCCCAGGCGAGTCCGACCACGATGATCGCCACGATCGGCCACTGCGCGTCGTGGAAGTCGCCCGCGACGTGGTGCCAGTTCTTGCCCGCGGCGTAACCGAGCCCACAGAGCAGGGCCACCCACACCGCGGAACCGATCGTCGTGAGCACCGCGAAGCGTCCGCGCTTCATCTCGGCGAGTCCCGCGGGAACCGAGATGAAACTGCGCACGACGGGCAGAACCCGTCCGATCAACACCGACCACGATCCATACTTCGCGAACCATACCTCCGAAGCATCCAAGTCGTGGTGGGTCAACAACAACCACTTGCCCCACCGGTCGACGATTGTCCGTCCCGCCGAGCGAGCGACCTCGTAGGCGAGAATCGCGCCGATCAAGGACCCTGCGGTCCCGACGAGGATGACGCCCCAGATCGAGAACTGCGCGTGCGCGGTGATCGCCGTCGTGCAGAGCGCACCGGCGAAACCGTAGGCGATCTCCGAGGGGATCGGGAAACACGCCGAGGAAAGTATGGACAACACGAGCAGACCGAAGTAGCCGTAGTGATGGACGAATGACTGCATAACCCAATTCTTTCAAGCGAACACACGACCCTAGCGCTTCTGGACCTTCACCTCTTCGTAAGGTCGCCGGTGCGACCGCGACCTTTTGTTTGACTGACCGCGAAACAATGACTTGTCAGTCAGTGCTGGTGCAGCGAACACCAGTAGGTGGTGCGCCCGCCGACGTTCGTCGAGAGCATGGTGCCCCCGTCGAGCGGACACACGCCGCCGGGAAATCGACCCGGCATGTGCGCGCCCAAGTGTGAACCGCCGCGCTTCTTGAGCGACCTCATGGTGCGGGTGAAGGACCGAAAGAGCTGTTCGCGCTGTTGGTCGTCAAGCACGCCGGTGGGCGTGCGCGGGTCGATGCCCGCGTCAAAGAGGATCTCGTCGCCCAGCAGATTACCCACGCCCGCCACCGCCGACTGGTCCAGCAGTCGCGCCTTGATCGCGGGGCCCTCGCCGCGCACGACCTCGAGCATCTGCTCGAACTGGCGACGAGTAAGGGACAGCGCGTCGGGACCCAGTTCGTCGAGGCGGGGGTCGATCTCACAACGAGCGAGACGTCGTGGGTCGTGCAACACGAGCTTGCGACCGCCCGCGAACTCAAGTCCCGCGCGTACCCACTGCGACTTGTACTCGTGGGGTCCGTAGAAGAGTCCGTCGATACCAGCTTCTGCGTCAATGAGCAGCACACCGGTCATGCCAAAACGAAGTCCCAGCGTGACGCCACTGGTCTCGAGCAACAGCAACTTGCCACGTCGCGAGGTTCCGACCAAGGTGAGACCCTTCACGGTTCGCGCCCAGGACGACGGCGAGGGGAGTTTCTTTGCCGCGTAGGCGTCGGCCCACCCGCGCGTGATCGTCTCACCGACGAGACGTTGGGCGAGTGCGCGATAGGACTCGACCTCTAGGACTTCGGGCATGGGCGACACGGTAGCGCCTGTAAGACGCCGTGGTGCACTAACTAGTGTTGTCCTATGGCTTTGGAGAAACCACAGTGGAAAGAGTTGTTCAGCGAAGTGGTGACGTCAGGCCTCTGCACCGGTTGTGCGGCGTGCGTGATCGCCTGTCCCCACGACGTGTTGGACTACGAGACCAGTAATGGCGTCTACAAACCCTGGCACCTCGACATCGACGGCGGGCGCGAGGACTGCACCCACGGCGTGAAGGGTTGCACCCTGTGCACACGGGCCTGTCCTCGCTTTCGCAACTGGGAGAGCGAGATCGACACCCAGAAGTTCGCTCGAGAGCGCACCGAGGACGAGGTCTGGGGCATCGGCGACGTGTTCCTCGCGCGATCGACCGATCCCGAGGTGGTCGAAAACGGCCAGGACGGTGGCCTCGTGTCGGCCTTACTCATCTACGCCCTCGAACACGACGTCATCGACGCCGCCCTCGTGAGCGGACTCGAGGGTGACGGGTCCACCTGGGTCGCCCAACCGCGCGTCGCGCGAAGCCGCGACGACGTCCTCGCGAGCGCGAAATCGCGCTACACCTACAGCGCAAACCTCCTCGCCTACCCCGAGGCGATCGAGAGTGGCGCCGAGCGCATCGCGCTGGTGGGCATGGGTTGTATGGCCTCGGCACCCGGGGTGATGCAAAGCCGCAAGGCGGGCAAGATCGCCCGGCGACTCAGTCTCACCATTGGTCTGCTCTGCTCGAAGACCTTTGACGACTCGATCTTTGAAGAGCTCTTCGAGGCGAAGTACGCCATCAAACGTAGCGACATCACGAAGATGAACATCAAGGGCGTGTTCCAACTCTGGACCACCGACGGCAACTTCCACGAGATCCCACTCAAGGAAGCCCAGGCCTTCACGCGTGAGGGTTGCAAACAGTGCCCGGACTTTGCCGCCGAGCACGCCGACATCTCTATGGGCGGCATCGGTGCCTTCGGGGACTGGACCCTCGTCATCGTACGAACCGACCAAGGGCGCGCGCTCATGGACGACATGAACAAGGCGGGACTCATCGAAACGCGACCGGGCGACGACGACCCGGGTGCGGTGGCGCTGTTGCACAAGCTCGCACAGGTCTCACGTAAGCGCTGGCCCGAAAGTGCGACACCGGGGCCGCGGCGCATACCGCTTCGAATCAAATAGAGCGAGCCGCGACCGCTATCTCAGCTGTTGTCGTCGCCGAGCACCTCAACCTTAAAGATGCGGTT
>JBEKWQ010000054.1:0-9077 GCA_049512875.1 Acidimicrobiales bacterium | reverse complement strand
CTCGACGACGGATTTCATCGCACTGATTTTTGGACGTTGATTGACCGCTTGGCGGTGACCTGGATCAACGCCGTTCCCGCGATCATCTCGCGACTGGTTGAACTACGTCCTGGTGAATCGGTGCCGCCACGGATCCGATTCATCCGCTCCGCCTCAGCTCCTTTGTCAGCGACGGTCTTGGCGGAATTTGAACTCGCGACTGGAATCAACGTCGTCGAGTCGTACGGCATGACCGAGGCGGCAAGTCAGATCTGCGCGAACCCGATCGACGGCGTCCGTAAGGGAGGATCAGTCGGACCAGCAATTGGTGTAGAAGTTCGTATAACGAAGAACCTGGACGCGGCGACGAACGCAACCAAAGATCGCCGCATTGGCAACGTCGAGATCAGGGGCCCCTCAGTGATCCGAAGCTACGAAGCCTCTGGCTATGAGGATCGATTCGACGAGCAGGGTTGGCTTGAGACCGGTGATCTCGGTTACTTCGACGACGATGACTACCTGTATCTCGTCGGACGCAGTGACGACGTGATCAACCGAAGTGGCGAAAAGATCGTCCCTAGAGAGATCGAAGACGTGATCCTAGGTGTCCTCGGAGTGGACTTCGCCGCCGTGATGGGTGAGGCCGACGAGACGTTCGGTCAAGTACCCGTTGCCTACGTACAACTCGAGGGAGTCGGTGCAGCCACATCCACGAATGACATCGCGTCGCGAATCGATGATATTGAGAAAGCCCTGGCTGTTTCGGTTGCGCGCACGCGCCGTCCAGCGCGCTTGATGATTGTCGAACAAATGCCCACTCACGCAACCGGAAAAGTGCAAAAGAGTCTTCTTCAGGCCGATGATCTTCGAGTGCTCTTCAAAAAAGAGCTCTCATGAGACCGCACCATGAGTGGTGAGAGTACCCATCATGGCGAGTGAGGTTGACGCCAGCACCAAAGATGATGTACTCGCGCAGCCCGCCACGGGGACGCGTAAGCGCTTGGACCATATCGACGCGATGCGCCCGGTCAAGCAGGCGGCGGTCATATCCACTCACACGCTGATCTTCTTTGCGCCACTCGCGACGAGTTCGGCGGTCGTGGGTCTTATTATGCTCACCCGCTTCTCACGTGACGCGTTTCTCTTCGTGTCGGCGTGCATGCTCACCTACAGTTACAACAACGCGAAGAAAGTCGAGCTAGGCAGCTATTTCAAGCGCCGCTTCGTATCAGTGGGCGTGCCGTACCTGGCGTGGACGGTCATCTACTTCTTCTACACATCAGTGACCAACACCAAGGTGCTTCCGTTCTATTCTTTTCATCGGGCCAACCTGTGGAGTCTGTCGGCCCTTAAGTATTTTCTCCATCTCCTTGAGACGGGTTACTACCACTTGTACTACCTGATGGTCATCATGGAGTTCTACGTGTTGTTTCCCCTTCTCATAATGTTCATACGAAAGTACGCACGCTGGCACATGCATCTCATGATCGTGGTGGTGCTTTGGCAAATAGCCTTTGGGGTCCTCGTGAGCGGACCCCACTTCGGTGTGAGCATTCCTGGAATCCTGCAGACCAGACTCATAACTTCCTATCCGGTTTACATCATCGGGGGGATGATTGTTGCCGTTCACCTCGATGTGATTCACGAGTGGATATGCACTCACGCGCGCCTCATCTACGTCTTCACCTTCGTGAGCGCCGTGGGAGCCGAAGTGCTCAGTTATCTCGGACGATACCCTTGGCTACCTCGTTACCTGCGCACGGGCATCAACATTTATTCACCAACGATTCTTCCCTTCAACATCGGTGCGATCTTGTGCGTGTATCTCCTAGGGGTGTACTTGACCGCTCCGCGTCGAAGTAATCGCACCAGAGCCGTGGTCCGATCAGGTTCGGACAACTCCTACGGTGTGTACCTTTCACAAATGCTGTGGATCCCGTTCCTACTTCGACTACGAGACGCCAGCGGACTTCATATTCCTTGGGTGCTGACGGTGCCCGTCGCGTTGCTTCTCGTGTACTTCATGGGTTATTTCTTCACGGCCCTCATGGCCCGAACTCCACTCGCGAAAGCTGTCGCGGGCAGAAGCCGCCAATCGTGGCGTTCACTCTGGCCAACGCGCCAAGCGCCAGTTTCCTTGGCTGATTATGGAAAAGGCGACGGACCCATGGACCTCTCGCCACAATGAGCGAGGTCGAATCTTTAGAGCATTCGGCGAGATCAACAGTCGCTACCTAGTTTTCGAAGTCAATCAGAAGGTTCGATCCAAGAAAGAGCGGTTACTTTCGCCGCGATGGCGTTGGCAATCGCGAGGTAGCCAACATCGTTGGGATGGAGGTTCGGACCATAAGGTGCGGGCTGGCACATCCACGTCATCAAACATGTAGTGGCCACGTTGATCGGAACTTGCCCGCTGCCGTCGAGAGTGGTCAGAGTCTTTGTGTTCATCGAAAAAGCACTTGCGACGTTCGCCATGGGTATTCCGGCGCTTTGGTAGATCCCAAAGAGCGTGTGGTTGAGGGCGCTGATAGCCCAAAGGCTCGTGTCGGCCGCTGCTATTCCCGACGTACCGTTCAGGGCGTCAGCGAGGAACGGGTCATAGTGCCCCACGCCCACGAAACGAGCGCCGGGTCCCGCAACGGCTTGAAGAGAAGAAAGGAAGAGAGGTAGTTGTTGGCGAATCTGCGCGAGGCCTTGCAAGACACACGACGTCACGTTTGTCGGCTGCTTCAGACACCCGACGACATTATTGAATCCGAGGTCCACCGTCACGAGACCGTTGTCGCCGCTGTTCTGCGATAGGAATGAAGTGGCGGCAGCTAACTGCGTCGCTGGAGCGGCGTAACAACGATCCCCACCGTACAAGGCCATTGCCGTACTTTCGCCGGGACAACCGAGTTGCGTGAGCAGATACTTGTGACCTGAAGCAGCTTCAAGCGTCACGAGGTCGTTTGCGTAACCGGTGCTCGTGGGTTGGCCGTGAGGGACGGCGGCCGTCGGCTGGACACCCACCGAGCCAGAGCCACCAAGGTCGAGGTAGAAGCCCGACGTGAATGGAAGTGAAGTGGTACTGCCCGCGGCGAAACTAGCGAACGGAACACTCAAGCCTGCCATCACGGCAAACGCGATGGACAATCTACGAACTACGTACTTCGACAACGTATCCCCTTGGTTTCGTCGCGATTGATTACACGCGGCACAAACAATCTATGGGTTACTGAGGAGAGCCGTGTACGCGGTTTTACATTCTCGACGAGGAAACCACACGCATCAGCGACCGCTCAGGATCGATTGTTCAATGATTCGCTGCATCGAAGAGATTACTGACGGTTTGATGACAATCACATCGAAGGCGAGTGGATGCTCTTTTAATCAGACAATCCGCCGCAGCGAACGACACGGTATCCGCAAAAGTATCTACGGGGCGAGTGTGAGAGCACTCGAGAAACAGTAGTAGCGTGAAATTTATCGAGGTTGTACGTCCACCTCGATGATCGCTGCTCCAGTCCCTTGGCAGGTACAAAATTCCTTGCAAGGGCGAGAGAGAAGCACTCATGGCCAACTGGTTCCACGGCGGTTCTGCCGCACTCCTCGAACAGTCGACGCCTCCGCCTCGTCGCCCTCGCGCGGCGGCGCGTCTTGATCGGTTACCGCCATCACGGTGGCTCGCTGGCGTCATGGGGATCTTGTTCCTGAGTTGGCTTGTCGAGTCCTACGACATCGGACTAACCGGTTCAGTGCTTCCCTCACTCACACAACAATTCGCGCTCTCCACCTCAATGAAGTCCTTCGTCGCAATAGCGGCGAACATCGGCATCGTCATCGGCATCGTGCCCGCCGGAAGACTGGCCGACCGTTTCGGACGAAAGAAAGTACTACTCGTTGGCACGACTGCGTACGCCATTCTCACGTTTTCAACCGGCTGGGTCCATGGCATCGACAGTCTTCTCACCTTGCGAATCCTCGACGGCATGGCGATGGGAGCGGTGTTCCCAATTCCCTACATCTACGCCTGCGAGCTATGTCCCCACGACCGACGAGGTCGCTACACCGGTTGGGCCGACGCGTGTCTTTCGGTAGGTTACTTCCTCTCCCCGTTGTTGGCGCTCGTCCTGATTCCGAACGTTGAGAACACGAACGGCTGGCGCATCATGTTCTACCTCGGTGGCATCCCAATTCTCTTCGCAGTTCTCGCGTGGCGATTCTTGCCCGAGTCGCCCCGGTGGCTCGAATCCAAAGGCCGATGGGTCGAGAGCGAGGCGGTACTCACCGCAATCGAAACTCGAGCGATGCGATCAAGTGGCGGTCCACTTGCGCCGATCGCTGACGACAAACCCGTCGCGAAGGCCCCGCCCCTGCATCCGCTACAAGCCGTGTTTCGTCGCCCGTTCCTGAAGCGATCGGTGACCCTATGGGTCACGTTTGGCGGTACGTTCTTCATCTTCTATTCGATTCAAACTTTCATGCCAACCGCCGTCACGAGCATGGGTTATTCGCTCACCTCGGCATTTGCCTTCACAGCAGTCATCGTGGGCGTATCGATTCCCGGTAAGTTCCTCGAATCATGGGTGATTGAACGGTGGGGACGCAAACCAGTCATAATCGGTTTCACGGTTACCGCTGGCGTCGCGGCGCTGGCCTTCGGTTTCGTGCGCGGAGCCCTACCCATTCTGGTGCTCGGTTGCCTGATGTCCTTCTTTGGCATCGCCGCCGACCCCGCGGTTAAGACGTACACCGCAGAGAGCTATCCCACGGAGATACGAGCGTGGGGCGTGGCAACAACCGAGGGTTTTGGCCGACTGATCTCGGGCGTTATTGGTCCGTCATTTATTCCGGTTCTCCTCGCCCATGATGGTGCCGGAGCGGCTTACGCACTCGTTGGCTCCGTAGCTCTCTTAGCAATGGTCGTCTTTGCAGTGTTCGGACGCGAAACTCGTGGACTGACATTGGAGCAGAGCGCCAAATTGACCACAGACTCGGCTCTCGCTGAATCGCCGAAGAAACGGCCCTTGCTCGCGCCGTAAGAAACGTCACGGTCAGCTTGGCGAGCGAGGGTGACCTGAAGGACCTGCGCGGCGAGAGTAGTACCGGAGCGCCCACGTCAAGGCGAGAAGCACAACGGCGAGTAACCCCGGGTCGAGGTAGGCCGACGCTGACGCGACTGATCTCCTGACCGCTGAAGCCAGGACCACAGAACTGTGTTGGAGAGGATCCGCCACACCGCGCACCAAGGTACCTGACGAGGAGAAGACGGACATGGCGCCGATGGTTTCCTCAAAGCTGACCCCATCTACGCGGTATCGACCATGGCAGGTGTACCCCGCTCCATTACTTCCACTTCCCCCGATGTTGCCGTAGCAATTCGTCACCCGGATGGCAACGGGTATACCGTGGTCTTTCAGGCGTTCGATTCTTGCGTTGTCGTTCGAAGCGGAAAGAAAACTCACGACGATGGCGACCGCAAAAGTGAGTAGAGCAATTACCCCAACAACCAGCCAAAACCGGCGCCCAATACTGGCGACTGCTGGACCGCGCAACGAGGCGCCTCCCCCTCCAGTCGGAAGTTGATCAGCGCTCAGGCGAGCGAAGGGAATATCCTTGCCCGGTGCATCTTTCTCGTGTTCGGTTTCTCCCATGTAATTCCTCTAGTGGACGCCGACTACCCCGTGCAACCACCACACTTCCAGGTTCGAGCGAGGCCCAGTGATGGACCTCACGACATCGGTGCGTGAGGTCGCTAGCACATCAGACGTAGCGAGACGCTCGGAGCGGCCAACGCCCACGCACGATCTGGTCACAAGGGCTATTCTTCGTTTTCGAGGAGGACCATGACAATCACGACCAAGATAACCGGTGAGTTCGCCCAGCACGTGACGTGCCAACTTGACGACGGCCAATCGGTTTTCGCCGACGCCAAGAAATTTCGCTGGAAGACCCCGAACGTCAAACTGGAGACCCGACTTTCAACGCCGGGCGGCCAGACCGATGATGGCACTTCGAAGTCAAAGCAGGGTGGAGGGTTGAAGGCGGCACTCTCGACCGCCGTCGAAGTCGGCAAACGTGCGCTCGCGGGACAGAGTCTGGCCTTCCAATGGTTCAGCCCTACCGGTGGATCCGGACTCGTCACTCTGGCCGGTGAGTTGCCCGGTCAGATCAAGGTTTTGGAACTCGACGGCGAGCACGGTTGGTTCACCGAAAGCCGAGCCTTCGTGTGTGCCGAGTCGACCTTGAAGTACGACATCGTCTTCAATGGATTCAACCAGGGTCGCCGGTCGCGCAATGGGTACATCCTCGAGCACTTCACCGGGAAGGGAAGTCTGGTGATCGGAGGTGGTGGGACAATCATGGAACTCAACCCCGCCACCTACGGGGGAAAGATCCAAGTCCACGGTGGTGCCGTCGTGGCCTTCGCGGACACGGTCACCTTCGGCGTCGAGATGGTCGGGGCCTTCAACGCCGCGACCCTCATGACCGCGGTCTTTGGTGGCAGTGGAATCAATCTCGTGACCCTCAGTGGTGACGGCCCGGTCCTCATACAAGCCACCTTGCACCAGGAGTTCGAAGACGACGAGAGAAGTTCGGAGAGTGGTCCGGGCTCCGGTCGAGAAGGTTTGCTGAGCAAGCTTCAATAGTTCAATAGAGAAAGTAGGAGATTAAAGATGGCACTCGTAGACAAGATGAAGGCTCAAGCTGCCCAACTCGCTCAAAAGGCGCAAGAAGCGGGCAAGGCCGGCCAGGCGAAACTCGCCGACGCGCAAGCGAAGCGACGAGCGGACGGGCTGTTGCGTGACCTTGGCGCCGCTTTTTACGCCCAGAAGAAAGGGACCGCAACGGGCGACACCGCGAGCGAGATAGACCGCCTCATTGGCGAACTCAAGACGTACGAGGCTGATTTCGGTCCCGTTGCGGCCTCGAGTTCGGATGACGCCGTCGACTCCTCGACGGAGCCACCCAAGGACGACCCGACGCCCGAGGGCGGCTTCAAGCTCTAGTACGCGACGGAGTTTGGACGGGTCTCACGAGGCGAGAGTCCTTTATTCTTCTGGTGTCTTCTCTTCGAACTCTTCAGACTGACGATGTTCGAAACCGTGAGACCTAACTTCACGCGTTCAGCACGTGGGCGCTCGAGCAGGACCCCCTCAGGCCTGATGAGACGGAGCACGACGATGGACTGGCATTCCATTGCTCAATGACCGCTCACGTGCGCTGATCGAATCTCTTGCTCGGTTCCTTCGCTTGATCCGACGCGTGCACCTCGGCGAGATAGGCGTTCCAGGCCACCAAGTCCGGGTCGTCGGGTCTTGTTTCAACGCGAGTCGACTCGTCAGGAATCTCCGTTCGCTCACTCGTAAGAAGTTTGTGCCACATGTACACGGCGTACCCACCGAACACGGGCCATTCAAAGACGTACGCCCACGACAAGTCGTTACCGCTCAACGCTCGCATCAATTCGACGGCGAATGCAGTGGCGCAAATGCACTCAGCAAGTACCAAACCCAGGTGAATCCTTAGATCTTCCTTGTTGCGAGCATTCACGCCAACAACGTTAATCGTCCCCGACCGTCGCGAGGCCTGCCGAAGATGGCGCTCGAGGGGTCTGACAGCGCGAAATGAACGCGTCCGTCGAGACGACTTTAGAAGCTGGCGACTGAACCGCGAGCGACTCTAGTCGCCCAGAATCCGCGCGACCTGACGAAGCCGTTCAGGCACGACGTGCCACCACGTCCATCGACCCCGCTTTTCGCCCGCGATGAGTCCCGCTTCGACGAGGACTCTGGTGTGGTGTGAGATGGTGGGCTGACTCTTCGCGAGTGGCTCTTCGAGGTTGCAGCTGCACACCTCATCCTCGGTCGCGATCAGCGAAAGCATACGTAGACGCACTGGATCACTCAGAGCGGCGAAGACGTGGGCGAGGTCCTCGGCCTCGACCTCCGACATTGGTGCGTCCGCCAGAGGACTGCAGCAGCGGAGACGTGGGTCATCGGACAACGAAACTTTCGCATTCACCATGGAACCGATTATAACATTGACAATTGTCAATGTGTTCGGTAGTCTCTCATTGACGATCATCAATCTAAGGAGGCCGAATGTCCCGCGTACAGCTTGCCCTCAACGTGTCGAATCTCGAGGAGGCCATCGAGTTCTACTCCACCTTCTTCAAGACCGAACCGGCGAAAGTGCAACCCGGTTACGCCAACTTCGCCATCAACGAGCCTCCACTGAAGCTCGTGCTCTTCGAAGACGCACTGGCCGGTGGGACCATCAATCACCTGGGCGTGGAAGTCTTCTCTCCCGAGGAGGTCGCGTCCGCCACCGACTACTTCGCGAGCCAAGGTCTGGCCACGGACGTCGAAGAGCACACCACGTGCTGCTTTGCCGTACAAGACAAGGTGTGGGTGCAGGGACCAGACGACCAGCGCTGGGAGGTCTACACGGTCCTCGAGGACGCCAACGGCGGTGAAGTCAGCGGTGACGGCACGTGCTGTGCCACGGACTCAGACGAGTCGGTCCCGGTCGCCATCGCGGCCAGTTGCTGCTAGGCACGGCCGATGACCTCACGGCACACGAACCCTCTCGCACGACGACTGCTGGCTGAGTATCTCGGTAGTCTTTTGCTCGCCGCGATCGTGATCGGTTCGGGTATCGCTGCACAGACGTTGTCGCCTCACGCGGTGGGACTAGAACTCTTGGAGAACGCCGCGGTCACCGCGGCCGGACTCTTCGTACTGATCTTGATGCTCGGTCCGGTCTCGGGAGCGCATTTCAATCCCGCGGTGAGCTTCCTCGACGCTGCGTTTGGCGGGATGTCGTGGCGTGATGCCGGGTCGTATCTCGTCGCCCAAGTTCTCGGTTGCGTCACCGGCGCAGCCCTCGCCAACGCCATGTTCGCCAAAGCGCTGTTCTCATTCTCCGCGCACCACCGTGCGAGCGGTCCGCACGCACTCGCAGAGGTCGTCGCGACCGCCGGACTGCTCCTGATCATCTTCGCACTCGCTCGAACGGGGCGCAGTGCGAACGCCCCGGCGGCCGTGGGTGCTTATATCGGCGCCGCGTACTTCTTCACGAGTTCAACCAGCTTCGCCAACCCCGCCATCGCC
>JBEKWQ010000053.1:0-10001 GCA_049512875.1 Acidimicrobiales bacterium | reverse complement strand
CGTACTTCAACGGCGGTGACGCCTTGCACGGATTCATCCGAGGTGGCTACGGCTACCCCCAAAGCCTCGGGTGCGTGGAGATGACGTACGCGCACGCGGCCATCGTCTGGCCCCACACGCCCATCGGCACTCTGGTCACCGTCGCGCCGTAACGAGCACGTCTCGCCGCGCTCGTCCTAGGGTGGGCACATGAAACTCCATAATCTCGGTCGCACCGGAATCAAAGTCAGTCCGCTGTGCCTGGGCGCCATGATGTTCGGCGCCTGGGGCAACACCGACCACGATGATTCGATCCGCATCATCCATCGAGCCCTCGACGCGGGCATCAACTTCATTGATACCGCCGACGTGTACTCCCAAGGCGAGTCCGAGGTCATCGTTGGCAAGGCTCTCGCCAACAAGGAGCGTTCGAGCGTCGTGCTCGCCACCAAAGTGCACGGCCAGATGGGCGATGACCCGAACGCCCAGGGAAACTCTCGTCGTTGGATCATCGCCGAGTGCGAGAACAGTCTTCGCCGTCTCGACACCGACTACATCGACCTCTATCAGATCCACCGTCCCGACGAACACATCGACATCGACGAAACCCTCGGTGCCTTGAGTGACCTCGAACACCAGGGAAAGATACGCGCCTTCGGTAGTTCCACGTTCCCCGCCGAGCAGATCGTCGAAGCGCAGTGGGTCGCCGAGAAGCGCGGACGTGAGCGTTTCCGCACCGAGCAACCTCCCTATTCGATTCTCGTGCGAGGCATCGAACGCGACGTCCTACCGACCTGTCTCGCCTACGGCATGGGCGTCATCCCGTGGAGTCCACTCGCGGGCGGCTGGCTCTCGGGGGCCTTCGGCGCGGGCAAGCCGAACACCAGTCGACGCTCGGCGATGCTGCCCGCTCGTTACGACCTCTCACTGCCCGGCAACCAGAAAAAACTCGAAGTCGTCACTGAACTCGAGACGCTGGCCCACGACGCGGGTCTCACGTTGATCGAGCTCGCTCTCGCGTTCGTACTCGAGCATCCCGCGATCAGCGCGGCGATCATCGGACCTCGAACCATGGAACACCTGGAGTCCCAACTCGGCGCCGCAGAGATTGTCCTCGACCAAGCGGTCCTCGACCGAATCGATCAGATCGTCGCACCGGGCACGAACCTACTCGTCGACGACGCCGGATGGGTGCCCACCGCGATCACCAAGACGAACCGACGTCGTCGGCACTACCGCTAGAGCGTCTCGGGGACGCCTTTTTCGATCTCGTCGGCGAGTTCGGCGACCGAGTCCACGACCCGCGAAGGTTTATAGGGATAGCGGTGCGCCGCCTCGGCGTCCGAGACGCCCGAGAGCACCAGGATCGTGTGCAATCCCGCCTCGAGTCCGGCGACCACATCGGTGTCCATGCGGTCGCCCACCATCGCGGTCGTCTCGGAGTGGGCGCTCAGTTCTCGCATCGCCGAACGGATCATGAGCGGATTGGGCTTACCGATGAAATACGGCGTCTTACCGGTGGCGCGGCTGATCAACGCCGTGACCGCTCCGGTCGCGGGCAGCGGTCCGTCGATGCTCGGTCCGGTCGGATCAGGATTGGTCGCGATGAAGCGCGAACCCGTACTCACGAGTCGCACCGCCTTGGTGATGCTCTCGAAACTGTAGTTTCGCGTCTCGCCGACGACGACGTAATCGGGGTTGTTCTCAGTGAGCGTGTAGCCGACTTCGTGCAACGCCGTGGTTAGGCCGACCTCGCCGATCACGAAGGCCGAGCCCTTCGGTCGCTGGGCGGCGAGGAAGCCGGCGGTCGCGAGCGCGGAGGTCCACATGTGGTCCTCGGGTACGTGAAGTCCGCTGTGCTTGAGTCGCGCGCTCAGGTCACGACGAGTGAACATCGAATTATTCGTCAACACCAGAAACGGCGTGTCGTTCTTTCGAAGTAGGTCCAGGAATCGATTCGCCCCTTCAATGGGGTGCTCTTCGCGCACCAACACACCGTCCATGTCAATAAGCCACGACGCGATCTCTGACGCGTTGACCGCTTTGGACTTCACGAGTGAATGTTCTGTGCCGGCCATGACCTGTCTGCTTTCTCGTGGTGTTGTCCGAATGAATTCTACCCGAGGGACTTTCACGATCCAGACCTCGCTGTTGGTCATCACCGCGACGTCAACGAGTATTCGACCTTGCCAACGGCGGTGCGGCGTTAGGTCACGATTCCCGCGAACTGACCGTTGAATAGTCGAAGTAGAGCCCGCGACACCATGAACGCGTCGTGATCGCCCCGTTCGACGATTCGTCCCTTGTCCATCACGAGGATGACGATGGCGTTTTGAATCCTCGAGCGACGCTGTGCGATGACGAAGCTCGTGCGGCTGCGCCAGCGCGCCATCGCCTCTTGGTTAAGCCCGTGGTGCGTCAATCGACGTTGCCCGTCTTGTGGCCGAGAATGCGCACGATCTCGTAGGCAGGCGAGCCAGAACCTACGCCTTTGTTCCGAGCGCCTGGCCGAGATCGCCCAGAGGACCAGTGGAACTCGCCCTAAATTAGGACGCCGGAACGAACCAACCCGACCGCCTTCGCGGTCGGGTCGATTCGTTCCTGGAGGCGGCGTCCGGATTCGAACCGGAGTACGGGGCTTTGCAGGCCCCTGCCTAACCGCTCGGCCACGCCGCCAGAACTGCCCAGCCTACTCGGGGCTAACTCTTGGTCTTGTCCCGATTCGAACGACGAAGGAACAGGTAGGCCACGTAGCCAATGCCCACGATGATCGCGGCCTCGATGAGGATGCGCACGAGAGAGAATACGAAGCCAATGAGCGAGAAGGCGATGACCACCAACACGATGACCAGAATCACGATGCCGACCGTCTTCATGGTGTTCATAGAACCTCCTCGCTCCCAGCGTAGACACCGCGAGGACCGCCCGGTGCGCGGGTACTCTAAGACCATGCGCGAACGCTGGAAACGACTAGCAATACTGTGCGTGAGCGTGGTGACGCTGAGCACCGTACCCATGGTGAACGCGGGGGCCACCTCCGCGATCCGTGTGTCGAGTGACGTTCCCTCGACGCTCACCTCCACGATGCCCATCGTGCGCTTGCACTTCAGTGCCGTCGTGAACGCCTCGCGACTGCCGCGTCTGGTGGTTCGACCCGCCCTACGGACTACGTGGCAGCAGATTGGACCGCGCGACGTCCAGGCGGTCGCCACTTCGAAGTTGAAGCCCCAGGTGAAATACGTGATCGAGACACCCGCCACCATGTCGTGTTCTTCCACGTGTCGCTTTGACACGGTGCGATCGCTCACCACCAACATTGCGACCAACGTGACCTGGGAAGAGCAGTTGCTCGCCGAGACCGGCTACCTCCCGCTCTCGTTCACGCCCAGTGTCGCCGGTGCCGATCCCGGAGTCCAGGATCCGGGCACCTTCACCTGGTCCTTTCCCCAGTTGCCCACCTCGCTCAGTGCACAGTGGCGCGTCGGCGTGGACAACGAACTCGTCACCGGCGCGTTGATGGCGTTCCAGAACGACCACAGCCTGCCCACGACCGGCGTCGCGGACCCGACCACCTGGAATGACCTGGTGAACGCCGCCGAGTCCGGTCAGACTGACTCCCATTCGTACAACTACGTCACCGTCAGCGAGACCACTCCCGAGACGCTCACGCTCTACGTGGCGGGTGTACCCACCTTCCACACGCTCGTCAATACGGGCATCTCGGTCTCGCCCACCGCGCTCGGCACGTATCCGGTGTACCTGCGCTACGCGAGCCAGACCATGTCGGGCACCAACCCCGACGGTTCGCACTACTCGGACCCGGGAATCCCGTGGATCTCCTACTTCAACGGTGGCGACGCGCTACACGGTTTCATTCGCTACTCCTACGGTTGGCAACAGAGCCTCGGATGCGTCGAGATGCCCTTCGCCTCGGCCAAGACCGTCTGGCCCTACACCCCGATCGGCACGCTGGTGACGGTCCTGTCCTAGGGTTTCTGCTCGGGCCCGAAGGCGTGGCTGCCGCGCTGCGTAGCGATCGCCACGCCGTTGTCTCGCAGTTCGCTCAGCGTGCCCACTGACGTCCTACCGAAGCGTCGACGGATCTCATCAACGGCGTCACGCAGCGGCTCGTGGTTCACCTGTCGTTCGAGGCCAACCTCCGCGGCGTGGGCGCGGCGGTTGGTGGTGTCGGCGTCGATCGCGAAACTCAACTGCATCGCGTTGCGAGCGCGCTCAAGAAACGACGAGGCGTGCAGACCCAGCAGACGAACCGAATTGTGCAACTCCATCGAGCCGATCAGCGCGCCCGCGATCGCGGCGATGCCCACTTCGTCATCGAGCCCGAAGGCCAAAGTCTGGGAACGCGACACGCTGGTTCGGTCGTCGAAGCGAACGATCACGCCAAAGGTACGCGCGACGCGCGACTCTGATCGCAGAGCGCGCGCCACGACCGCCGCGTGGACCTTGAGCGCCTCGAGCACCTCGTCAACACCCTCGAGCGAGCGAGCGAAGGTTTGGTCGTGGCCGACGGACTTCACCTCGCGCTCGGCCACGACCTCGCGGTAGTCCTCTCCCGCGGCGTAGGCGCTGAGCGAGGACGCCATGGACGGACCCACGTGATGAGCGAGGGTCGTCTCATCGACCTGGGCGAGATCTCGTACGTAGCGCAGACCGAGTTTCTCCAGCTTCGCCGCGGTCGCCGGACCAACTCCCCATAGGGCGCGCACCGGCAATTGCTCGAGCCAGGTCGATTCCACGTCGCGACTGACCCACACGACTCCGGGGCCCTCGACGAGTTGACCATCCCGCACCGTAGGTTTCGAGCGCTTGGAGGCCAGTTTCGCGAACAGTTTGTTGCGTCCGAGACCCACGCCGGACAACAATCCCAACTCGTCACTGATCCGACGCCGCAACTCGGTCGCCGCTTCGAGTGGTGCGACGCGTAGACGTCGAAGGCTCCGCAAGTCGCAGAACGCCTCGTCGAGTCCGAGCGGCTCGTAGTCCGGGGTGAGGTCGTTGATGATGTCGTGAAACCTTCGCGAATATTCTTCGTAACGGTCAAAACGACCGGGCAGGATGATCAGGTCTGGGCAGACCCGTAGGGCGATCAAGCTCGGCATGGCGCTGCGCACGCCGTAGCGACGAGCCTCGTAACTCGCACTCGCGATGACGCCACGCGCGCCCGCTCCCCCCACGCACACGGGCTTACCCGCGAGACTCGGTTCGTCGAGTATCTCGACCGACGCGAAGAAGGCGTCCAGGTCCACGTGCAGCACGGGGGCCTCGTCGACGGTGGGGTTCTCAGAAGGCGAGTTCGACACTGCGGAACGATTCGCCAAAAGCGATGCCCTCGGGACGCCCGGCCTGTTCGGCCCGGCCGTAGACGACGTCGCGAATACCCTCGGGGTCGCCACCCATCTGCGAGGAGTGTGCCAGCACCGCTTTGACCTTGGTGTCGATGGTGCGCGACACGTCCACCACCACGTCGGGTTCCTGGGTACCGCTTAAGAGGAGTTGACGTACCTGGTGCGCCTCACCCCTTTCGGGAAAGTAGAGCGGCATGGCCGCCGCGGGCGCGACCGCGTCGAGCATGGCCCAACCCGTCTCACGATGATCACGGTGATTGACGTAGACCCCGCCAAAGAACGTGGCCGTCGGATCGGGTCCCACAACGACGTCGGGCCGGCGCTCTCGAATCAGTCCCACGAGCGTGGCCCGCAATTCCTCGTCGTTGGTCACCGAACCGTCGACTCGCTCCAGGCAGGTCACGCTGCTCGCCCCGAGGAAATCGGCCGCCTGTTGAAGTTCCGCCCTTCGCACCTCGCGAAGCGACCTCGCGTCAACTTGGGGTACGTGGCTGCCCTTAGACCCGTCACACACGACCACGAGGTGCACCGCGCAACCTGCGCTCGCCAGGAGCGCCAGCAATCCACCGGCGGCGACGTCCGCGTCGTCGGGGTGGGCGAAGATCGCCATGGCCGAACGGGCTTCGACCCTTAGTATTCGCACGGCTAACCCCGAAGCTTGGGGGCGGTCGTCTTTACGAGCATGCCGATCTCACGCGCGAAGTCGTCGGTATCCTCAAATCCCTTATAAACCGAGGCGAAGCGAACGTAGGCGACGTCATCCACGTCCAGGAGACCCTCGAGGGTGGCCATGCCAATTTCCTCGCTCGTCACGTCGCGATTGAGTAGGCGCATCGATTCCTCGACCCCCGTGACCAGCGACTCCATGACGTCTTCGTCCACCGGACGGTTCTTGCAGGCTGCTCGCACGCCGAGCAGGATCTTGGCCCGACTGAAGGGCTCACGGTCGCCCGAACGCTTCACCACGAACAGCGGTGCCTCTTCGATTCTCTCAAAAGTGGTGTAGCGCTGGTTGCATGCAGCGCATTCACGGCGTCGACGTATCGCGACTCCGTCTTCCGCGAGTCGTGAGTCGACAACGCGGTCATCATCTGCAGCACAGAAGGGACAGCGCACGGAACTCACGATACACCTAAATCCTTGAAATTCTAAGGAATAAGGACGTGCTCACCGGGCACCACGTACCTCGAACCCAGTTCGTGCACGAGCGCGCGACGCGCGAGGGCGGGCTCGACCGGGTTCACCTGGATGGCGATCGTGTTGAGCGTGTCACCGGGCTGGACCACGTAGACCATGCCGGGTGCGAGCACCGAACTGTTCGCGAGGTCAGTCGGCAGTCCGGTGTTGGTGGTGCCACCAATGGCGTGACCGGGCCAGGCGAGGAGCGCGACTCCAAAGACGAGCAGCAGCGCGATCGCGCTTCGGCGGCGCCGCTGGATCATGCGAAGGCGCGCCGCTCGGCGTTGGGCGAGCGTGGGACCCGTGCGAAGCACCCGAGGCGTTGTATCGAGTGAGACCAGGCGTAGGTAGGGGCTCTGCTCGAGTTCCTCGAACTCTGGTACCTGGATCACTTCTACTGCAGCCATCGCCGACTCCTGACTTTAACGAACACCTGTTCGTAATTATAAGACGAACAGGTGTTCGACGCAAGCAAAAAATGGGGAACTTTGGCCCCAACTTCGGCCTATTTCTCCAACAGCCTGCGTCCTACCCTGCCGAAATCAGAGTGTACGGGGGGCCTGTAACACGCCAAGGCGCCCACCGCCGCGTCCAACTCGCGGACCAGGCCGATTCGGTGGCGCCGCACGAGCGTGGCGCACTCGCGAGTCAGGGCCTCACAGGGGTGGTCGTTCGAGTCGGTGACCTGACCGTCGGTGACCCAGACCACGGGCTCGCCCGGGCGAGCCTTGGCGATCGCCCACGCGAGTACCGGTCCGTCCACGCCGTTGCCGACGTTGCCCGACGGGTAGCGACGAGCGAGGACGCCGTTTTGAACCAGAATCCACGCGTTGGGAGTCGCCATGACGTCACCCGGTCGATGGCTGTAACCCACGACGAGTGCCCCGGGGGCTCGCTCGAGCAACGTCGCCAATTGGTTCGGGTCAATGTCCATCGAACCCGACTGGTCGATCACCACCACGCCCCCTCGACTGCGCCGCTTGCTGCTGAAGGCGCGTCGCTGGTCATCGGTCAACAATCGACTGGGATAGCGCATCGTGACCCCACTGGTCGAGGGCCGCTCTCGACGCCAGTGGGAACTCGAGTCGACTCTGACGCCCAGTCCGCGTTGGTCCAGAACCAGAGGAGCAAACACTCCCGAAGGCGCACGGCGACCTCCCGACTCGAGAGAGCGTCGAAAGAGTCGCAGCGAGTCCGTGTCGCCGGGCACTTGTGAACCGGCCGCTCGGTCGAGCATCCGAGCGAGCACGACGGTGACGTTGGCAAAACCGCGCGGTACGCCCTCTTCGTCGATGGAGGTGTCGCCGAGTTCATCGACGCGCAGGACATCGACGAGTTTTCGCGCTCGCTTTGACACCGCGCGAAGTCCCGCCATCCACGTTGGTTGTGCGACACGAATCCCGGCAAGGTACTCGCGCTCGGCCCCCGTGCCAATGACGGCCAACACGAATCGCACGGCCTCGGGCCAGTCCGACGCCTCGGCGATTCTGCGTGCGCCCGATTTCTCCGTGCCGTCACGCAGCAGCGTCGCGCAAAAGCCCAGGCGGACGAGCAAAGCGTTCACCCGAAATTCCTCCGCGCACTCAAGTGCTCGCGCTGAGATGTCGCGATGTTCGAGAAACGAACGATGTGGACTCACCCGCACGTGCATGAGTTCGTGGGCGCGCACCACTCTGGATGTCGCGTCGGTGCCGAGGGGCACTTCGAGTACTCGGCGAGTCAGATCGCAGCTCGCGCCACCCCGATAGGTAGAGCCCGGCTCCACGCGCCAAGAACCGGGTCCAAAACCGTCGTGACGTCCCGTGACCAGCTCGGGAAAGACTGACCCCCCGCTCAACGAAGATCCCCGATTGACAGAGCATCCAACACGTCGGTCGCTCTATCGACGCCAAAGACCAAGCGCGCGGCTCGCTCGACGCCCAAGTGACGACGGAGTTGGTCAAAGGCGTGGAAGCTTCTCAGCGATACCCGGCGAGCCGGATCGCCAAGGGAACCGGCGAGCGCCGGCGAGCGCAGGTCTGGGCTCAAGCTCTCGAGCGCCGAAGGATGAGGCTGGTCGACGCGAATCGACACGGGGAATCGGTCACGAAGCGCGACGGGAATGTCGTGGAGATCCTCGATGTTCGACGTCATCACCACGGTGAAGTCGGGTCCCGGACGGACCCATTCGCCGCTTTGGGGATTGCGCCACCGCGCTGACTCTACCGAGTCGGTGACCGCGAGCAACGTGCTGAGGGCGTCACCCGAGGCGCGGTCCACTTCGTCGACGACCAAGCGTCCGCCCAGACCTCCTTGCTCTCGCCACGCACGAATGGCTGGACCTTCTCGCCATTCCCATCTTCCCTCGCCCGCGGGCATCCACGTCCCGGTGATCTCACCGGTGGTCAAGTCCTCGGTGCACACGAGTCGCTCCGCGACCTCTGAGACACCGAAGTGCAGCGCCGCAAAGGTCTTGCCAGTCCCCGGAGGGCCATGGAGCAAAATTCGCGCGACGCCCGCGTCCAGTACGTCGGCGGTCGGCCTATGGAGGCGGCCGGGTACCGAGAATCCTCGGGCCACTTACCGAAAAGGCCGTGAGATTGCCCAAGAAATCAAGAATTTCGGCGCCCAAGTGCTAAAAACTCGCCCTTGAAGCGAACAGGTGTTTGATAAGCCAGGCCAGATGTCGTAACATACGAACAACTGTTCGTTAATGGAGGACACCATGGCCGAAGTTCTCACCCCGATGCGCCGTCAAATTCTCGAGTTCATCGTCACGTGCCAGCGCGAGAGGAACTTCCCGCCCACCATTCGAGAGATTGGCGACCACGTGGGCCTGAAGTCTCCCGCGACGGTCGCGAACCACATCGAGGTTCTTAAGAAGGCGGGCTACATCGAGAAGAACCCCCAGCAACCACGCACCCTAACCGTGCGACTCGATGTAGAAAACCCGGCGCCCGACCAGCACATACGACACATCCCCTTTGTCGGCGACGTCGCGGCGGGTACCGGCGTTTTGGCGAGTGAAGTCGCCCACGAATTGATGTCGATCCCAGAACAGTTCAGTGGCCGCGGCGAGAGCTTCGTGGTGCAAGTCCGCGGCGATTCCATGGTCGAAGCAGGCATTCTTCCAGGCGACTATCTCGTCGTCCAACGTCAGTCCACGGCGAACACGGGCGAGATTATCGTGGCGGGCATCAACGACGACGAGGCGACCGTGAAGCGTTTCTTCCCCCAGGGTGCTCGAATCGTGCTGAAGCCCGAGAACAGTCGCATGGAGCCCATGGAGTTTGACGCCAACGACGTCACAATCTTTGGACGTGTCATTTCGGTACTACGGAACTACTGAACGGTCCGCACATCGATCGGTCCCGGGTTTGGATCGAAACGATTACTCGAGCCAGTCGCGCAAGACCGTCGCGAACTCATCGAGTTCGTAGCGCGTGACGAACTCGTCACTGCGATGCGCGAGTAACGGATCACCCGCTCCGAAGTTCG